>JAPLPD010000181.1 GCA_026400395.1 Alphaproteobacteria bacterium
CCAGACGCGGCCCTACGGGCGCACGCCGCCGCTGCTGGGGCGCCTCCGGTCGGGCTCCGCCCTCCCTTCGTCACCCCAGCAGCGGCGCATTCTCATCCTGATTGTCGCGGGATTCTCACCTTGATTGTCGCGCCGCAGCGAACGCGGCCGTGAGGTCCAGGAGTTCCTTCAGGACGATCTCGGCGATGAGGGCCTCGCCCGTTCGGTCGTGGTGGTGGCAACCTCCGACGAGCCGGCGCTGATGCGCCGCCAGGCGGCCTATCTCACCCTTTCCATCGCGGAATACTTCCGCGACCAGTCCAAGCAGGTGCTTCTGCTGATGGACTCGGTGACGCGCTTTGCCATCGCCCAGCGCGAGATTGGGCTGGCGACCGGCGAGCCGCCGACCGCGAAAGGCTATACGCCCACAGTGTTCGCCGAGCTGCCGCGGCTGCTAGAACGGGCCGGCACCGGGCCCGGCGAGGGCAGCATCTCCGCGATCTTCACGGTCCTGGTCGAAGGCGACGATCACAACGAGCCGATTGCCGACGCGGTGCGGTCGATTCTCGACGGCCATATCGTCATGGAGCGGGCGATCGCCGAGCGCGGCCGGTATCCCGCCATCAATGTGCTGAAGTCGGTGTCGCGCTCGATGCCGCGCTCTGCCGACCCGAACTATCTCGAAGTCTTGGCGCGCGCCCGCAAGCTGATGGCGACCTACGCCGACATGGAGGAGTTGATCCGGCTCGGCGCCTACCGTCCGGGGTCGAGCCCTGAGGTCGACGAAGCCATCGGGCTGCATCCGGCGCTGGAGGCATTCCTGACCCAGGCCAAATCGGATTCCACAGGTCTGGCGGAAGGTTATGCCCGTCTGGCCGAAATCCTTGGCATGGCCCCCGCCTGAGACCCAGCCACAGAAAAATCGGGTTCCTTACCGTTGCCGCGACTCTGGAAACCGAAAACTAACGTTATCGCGCCACACTCGCCTAGTTGCCCGCTGCAACGGGTGCGGCCGGCGGGACGTATCGTTTCTCGCGGCTTCGGGGGAGTAAGAGTCGATGAAGTCACGCGATACACTCATTCGCCTGAAAAAGTTTCAGGTCGACGAGAAGCGCCGGAAGGTTATGCAGATTGAAGGCATGATCGCCGAATTTGAGCGCATGGCCACCGATCTCGAGCGCGAGATCAAGGTCGAGCAGGATCGGGCGGGGATCCACGATCCGACCCATTTTGCCTATCCGACGTACGCCAAGGCGGCGATCCAGCGCCGCGAGAACCTGAAGCATTCGGCAGACGAGCTGCGTGTCCAGCTCAACGACGCCCAGGAGGCGTTGGCCGAGGCGTTTGAGGAGCTCAAGAAGGTGGAACTGCTCGACGAGCGCGACCAGATGCGTGAACGCGCTGAAGTGGCGGCCCAGGAGCAGGCCGAGCTGGATGCCATCGGCCTGATGCGCGTCCGCAACATGACGGCCTGAGCCAACGCGAACAAAAAAAACGCGCGCCCGAAGGCGCGCGAGAAGTTCGACGGTGAACGTCTAAAAATCAGGTCAGCGGATGGTCACGCTATCCGACTGGGTCCAGATCACAGGCTTGCCGGCCTTGAGAATCGGCGCCCGGGCTTCAAGCCGCGTGCTCATGTCCGGCAACTGCGGCCGGGCGGCAATGCCGACGCCGACCACGAGAATTCCAGCGACCAGCGACACCGCCACGATCTTGAGGTGGGTGAGACGGTCGGCAGTGTTCATCGTGTAGTTGTTCATGACACTCTCCCGAAATCTTCCCTGTTAGTCGGCCATGGCCCGTTAAAGGTTCAATAAGATCGGTCGCGCCCGTACGGGTCCGGTTACCCAATCGTTGCAACGACTTAGACAAACTCAACCGGTCCCGCTCCAGACTTATGGACCACGTTCGGCGTCTGGCGTTGCTGCTTGTCCATTCAACTTAGGCAGTCCCGAAGTGGTTCCAAGGCCAGTTCACGTTTCATTGATTTAGGACAGCCGCCGGGCTTAGGGGAGTGCGTAAACGCACAGCTCGGAAAGCTAGATGCTGCCTACGGTCTTGAGGCGCACGCGCGGATGAATTTCCGACTGCGACAGCACGCTGGTCTGCGACCGGAACCGCTCGACAATGCCGCGCACGAACGGACGGATACTGGGGGAGGTGACCAGCACGGGCGCCTCGCCTTCGCGGGCGGCGTCCTCGAAGCGTTCGCGGACGGCGGTGATGAACTCCGAGAGGCGTGATGGCTGCATGGCGAGGCTTCGCTCATCGCCGGTGCCGACGATCGACTCGGCGAAATTCTGCTCCCACTTCGCCGACAGCGCGATCAGCGGCAAATAGCCGCCGGGCGTGGTGTGCTGGGCGCAGAGCTGGCGGGCCAGCCGCGTGCGCACGTGCTCGGCGATGCCGATCGGGTTGCGCGTGAAGGACAGCGCGTCGGCGATGCCTTCGAGGATGGTGGAGAGATCGCGGATTGAAACGCGCTCGTTCAGCAGCAGCTGCAGGACGCGCTGGATGCCCGAGATGGTGATCTGCCCCGGCACGATGTCCTTGACGAGGTCGCCCTGGTCCTTCGGCAGTTCCTTGATGAGCTTTTGCACCTCGCCGTAGGAGAGCAGTTCGGCGGTGTTGGCCTTGAGCAGTTCGGTGAGATGCGTCGACAGCACGGTGGCGGCGTCCACCACCGTGTAGCCCTTCATCGTCGCCTCTTCCTTCTGGGCGATGTCGACCCAGGTGGCGGGCAGGCCGAACGTGGGTTCGGTGGTGTGCACGCCGGGCAGCTTCACCTGCGCGCCGGTCGGGTCCATGACCATGTACTGGTTGGGCCAGATCTTGCCGGTGCCGCCGTCGACCTCCTTGATCTTGATCACATAGCTGTTGGCTTCGAGCTGGACGTTGTCGAGGATGCGTACGGCGGGCATCACGAAACCCATCTCGATCGCCAGCGAGCGCCGCAACGCCTTGATCTGTTCGGTCAGCCGATCGGCGCCGTCGGGCGCGTTCACAAGCGGCAGTAGCGCATAGCCGAGTTCGATCTTCAGATCGTCGATCTTGAGCGACGCGGCGATCGGCTCGTCGGGCGCCGGACCCTTCTCGGCCTCCGCCTTCTTTGCTTCGACCACCACCGCGGCCTTGTGCTTCTTGTCCATGACGTAGGCGAGGGCGCTGGCGCCGCCGCCGAGCAGCATGAACGGGATCAGCGGGATGCCGGGCAGCAACGCCATGATCAGCATCACCGCGCCCGACATGCCGAGCGCCTTCGGATAGTCCGACAATTGCCGCATCATCGCCTTGTCGGCGGAACCGGCGATGCCGGCCTTGGTGACGAGCAGGCCGGCGGCGGTCGAGACGATCAGCGCCGGAATCTGGGTGACCAGACCGTCGCCGACGGTGAGCAGCGTGTAGGTGCGGCCGGCCTCGGCGAAGCTCAAGCCCTGCTGGGCAATGCCGATGATCATGCCGCCGATAACGTTGATGAACACGACCAGAAGGCCGGCGATGGCGTCGCCGCGAACGAACTTCGAGGCGCCGTCCATGGCGCCGAAGAAGCCGCTTTCGTCCTCTAATTCCCGGCGGCGCTTGCGCGCCACCTTCTCGTCGATCAGCCCGGCGGACAGGTCTGCGTCGATCGCCATCTGCTTGCCGGGCATGGCGTCCAGGTGGAAGCGCGCCGCGACTTCTGCGATGCGGCCGGAGCCCTTGGTGATGACGACGAAATTGACGATGACCAGGATCGTGAAGACGATGATCCCGATCACGAAATTGCCGCTCATCACGAAGTTGCCGAACGCCTCGATGACGTGGCCGGCGGCGGCGGTGCCTTCGTGGCCGTGCGCCAGGATCAGCCGCGTCGAGGCGAGGTTGAGCGAAAGCCTCAGCATGGTGGAGATCAACAGCACGGTCGGGAACGCGGAAAATTCCAGCGGCGCTTGAATGAACAGCGAGGTCATCAGGATCAGGACCGAGAGGATGATCGAGATGGCCAGGAAAAGGTCGAGAATGATCGGTGGCAGCGGCAGGATCAGGACGACGAGGATCGTCAGGACGCCGACGGCGAGCGCGATGTCGCCGCGTTTGAGCATGACGCCGATGGCGCCCAACGTTGGGAACTGGAAGCCGCTTTTGGGGGCGGCAGCGGAGGCCGGGCCGGCAGCGGTCACATCACTCATAGGCAGTATTTGCCGGGTCCATGGTTACCGGGCGGTTAACGGTTGCGATGAGCCCGATGTGCGGCGGGAACCGGATCGTCAGCAATAGAAGCGCGGAAAGGCGTGCCGGCCGTCATCATCCAGCGGCAGGGCGTCGACCCGCTCAACCGCCTTGACCGGCAACGGCCCGTAAAGATGTGGAAACAGCGCGCCGCCACGCGACGGCTCCCATTTCAGCGCGTCGCCCAACGAGTCGGCGTCGACCGCGACCAGAACCAGATCGCGCTGACCTGCAAACCACTTGGCCGCGGTTTCCGCGGCCTGCTCGGCGGTGGAAAAATGGATGAATCCATCTTTGAGATCGACCGCGGAGCCGCGATAGACGCCAGAGCGCTCGGCCTCCTGCCATTCGGATGCGGTGCAGATCTTGTAAATCGGGGTCATCACCCGATTACGGCAAATCCAGTGCGCCGGCGCAAGCGAAACGGCCCGCTGCGAACGTCGCAGCGGGCCGAACGGCGGCGGGCTCGGGGGACAGGACCCGCCGCGGCAAATTGGCCTACTTCGGCATCAGCACATGATCGATGACGTGGATCACGCCGTTCGACTGCTTGACGTTGGCGATGGTGACCATGGCCGTGCCGCCCTTCTCGTCGGTCAACACGATCTTGTCGCCCTTCATCGAGGCGACCAGGGTGTCGCCGGACACGGTCTTGATGGCGTGCTTGCCGCCATCGTCCTTGATCATCTTGCCGATGGCGTCGGACATCGCGTTGGCCTTCACCACGTGATACGTCAGAATCTTGGTGAGCTTGTCCTTGTTCTCGAGCTTCAGCAGTGTCTCGACGGTGCCCTTCGGCAGCATGGCGAACGCTGCGTTGGTCGGCGCGAACACCGTGAACGGCCCGGCGCCGGAGAGGGTTTCGACGAGACCCGCGGCCTTCACGGCGGCGACCAGCGTGGTGTGATCCTTCGAATTGACGGCGTTCTCGACGATGTTCTTGTTGGAGTACATCGGAGCGCCGCCCACTGTGACGGGCTTGTCTTGAGCGAATGACGGCTGGGTGGCGATGGCGCCGAACGATAATGCCGCTGCGGCAACGCTCGCGAGGGCCAGGATACGTACGCTGTTCATTTGTAGCTCCCTGCGTCCTTGTTGGACTGCATTGGAGTACGGGCGCGCCGGCCGATTGGATGTGTGAGTGCGTTCACGCTTGCGTGACGCGAAGCGGAACTCAAAATGGAACTGCGCAAAATGGAACCGGCCCGCGCGAGGCGGGCCGGTTCTTGCATTCGTACGGTTGAGGCTGGTTAGGCCGCGCCTCTCATCTCGCCGCCGCCGGGCGGCGGAACCGGAACACCGTCCGAGGTGTATTCGTTGAGCTTGTTGCGCAGCGTGCGGATTGAGATGCCGAGGATGTTCGCGGCGTGGGTGCGATTGCCGAGGCAGTGCTTGAGCGTTTCCAGGATCAGATCGCGCTCGACGTCGGCGACGGTGCGCCCGACCAGCGAACGGGTGACCTGTTCGGCGGCGAGCGCTGCATGCGCGACCGCGCCGAGAGCGCCGCCGCGAGCCTGGTCGAGCCGCGCGCCTTCCGGCGTGAGGATGCCGTCGACGCCGATCTCGGGGCCCGTGGTCAGCAGCACCGCGCGGTGCATGGTGTTTTCCAGTTCACGCACGTTGCCCGGCCAGCGGTGAAGCGCCAGCGCCTTGCGCGCGTCGGGCGACAGCGGCCGCACCGGCACGCCGTTGGCGTCGGCATACTTCTTGGCGAAAAACTGCGACAGCTCCATCACGTCGGCGGGACGTTCCCGGAGCGGCGGGATTTTCAAATTCACCACGTTGAGACGAAACAGCAGATCCTCGCGGAACTTGCCCTCGCGCGCGGCCTCCGCCAGATTGCGGTTCGATGTGGCGATGATGCGGATGTCGACCGGCACAGGGCGGGTGCCGCCAACGCGATCGATGACGCGCTCCTGGATGGCGCGCAGCAGCTTGGCCTGCAGCCGCACGTCCATCTCGGAGATTTCGTCGAGCAGCAGCGTGCCGCCGGTCGCCTCCTCGAACTTGCCGATGCGGCGCGCCACCGCGCCGGTGAACGAGCCCTTCTCGTGGCCGAACAACTCGGACTCCAGAAGATGCTCCGGGATGGCGGCGCAGTTCACGCAGATGAACGGCTTCTTGGCGCGGTTAGAGCGCGTGTGGACGTAGCGCGCCAGCACCTCTTTGCCGGTCCCGGATTCGCCGGTGATCAGCACCGAGGCGTCCGATGTGGCGATCTGCTGGGCGAGCTTCATCACCTGCGCCATCGCTTCGTCGCGCCAGACCAGTTCGCGGGAATCGTCGGCGACCGCGGCCAGCACCGCAGCGATCAGCTCGGGATCCGGCGGCAGCGGGATGTATTCCTTGGCGCCGGCGTGAATCGCGGCGACCGCGGCGCGGGCGTTGTTCTCGATACCGCAGGCGACGATCGGCACGTGGATGTGCTCAAGCTCGAGATGCTCCACCAGCGCACGAATGTCGACCGCGACCTCGACCATCAGCAGATCGGCGCCCTTGCCGGAGCGCAGCACCGCCATCGTCTGTTCGATGGATTCGGCGTGGGTGACGGCGGCGCCGCGATCCATCGCGATCTTGGTCGCGGTGGAAAGCTGGCCCTTGAGAGTGCCGACAATGAGAAGCCGCATGATTCGTATCCTTAGTTTCGTTCGGACTTGATGACTTCCGTTATCGTCACGCCGAGCTTGTCCTCGACCAGCACGACTTCGCCGCGCGCGACCAGCCGGTTGTTCACGTAAATGTCGATCGCTTCTCCGACCTTGCGGTCGAGTTCCAGCACCGTACCGGGCCCGAGCTTGAGCAACTCGCCGACATCCATTTTGGCGCGGCCGAGCACCGCCGAGACCTGCACCGGGACGTCGAACACGGCTTCGAGATCGGCCGCGCCGCGGGTCGTCTCGCCCCCGGTGTCGGCCATCGCGCTCGGATCGACCGGCGGCATCGCCGTTTCGTCCAGATTGGGGAGAAGAACTTTGCCGTTGTCACTCATGTCGCGTGCCCTGGTTCAGTCTCTCAAAGCTCCGGCAGCACGGCGGTTTGCCGCGCGTCGAGGTAGTGTCCGATAGCGTTGCCGATGGTGTCGTCGATCTTCGCCATGTCGCGGATGACGCCGCCGTCCGCCCATTCGATCTTGCAGTCGCCTACCGCGATCTCCGGCTCAGATCTCCGGCTCGGCCAGCACCATGAGCCGGCCCTCGAAGCCACGCTTGCGGGCGATCTCGTCGAGCTGGGCCACGGCGGTCTCGTGCAGCGCGTCGTTCACGCGGACCACCACATGGGGAGCGGTGGAAAGCTGCTTGAAGCATTCGGTGGCGAGCGCGGCGATCTCCGCGAACGGTTCGCGCGCCACCAGTTCCGGCGCGAGCTTGCGGGCGATGGCGGCGGCCAGATCGATGGATTCGGTTTCCAGGCGGGCTTCGACCGTGGCGAGTCCGCGCGCCAGACGGTCGAGCGCATCGCCGATCTGCTCGAACGCGACCGCGGTGCGGCGCGCGGCGACGGCGGTGCCTTCCTTCTCCGCGGCGGCGAAGCCATCGCGAAAGCCCTGGCTCTCGGCCTCGCCGAGCTTGAGGGCGAGTTCTTCCGGTGTGAGCGGCTTGGCGGCCGGGCTGACGCCGGCGCCGAAGTCCTGATCGAACTGATATTTGACCCGCGCCACCATTTAGTAGACGAGCTCCTCGTCGCGCGATTTCGACAGGATGATCTCGCCCTTGGCGGCGAGGTCTTTGGCGAGATTGACCAGCAGCACCTGCGATTCGTCGACGTCGCGCAGACGTACCGGCCCCATCGCCTGCATGTCGTCCACCAGCATCTTGGCCGCGCGGGTGGACATGTTCTTGAGGAAGAATTCGCGTACGGTTTCGCTGGCGCCCTTGAGCGCGATCGCGAGCTTGTCCTTGTCGACCTGGCGCATGAGCGTCTGCGCGGAGCCCGCGTCGAGACGGACCAAGTCGTCGAAGGTAAACATCAGGCCCTTGATGCGCTCGGCCGCCTTGCGGTTGGCCTCTTCCAGCGAGGTCATGAAGCGGGTCTCGGTCTGGCGGTCGAAGTTGTTGAAAATTTCGGCCATCACCTCGTGGGCGTCGCGGCGGCGCGTCTGCGACAGGCTCGACATGAATTCGGTGCGCAGCGTCGCCTCGACGCGCTCCAGCACCTCCTTCTGGACCGCCTCCATCTTCAGCATGCGGTTGACGACGTCGAGGGAAAGGTCCTCGGGCAGAATGGCCAGCACGCGCGCGGCGTGTTCGGGGCGGAGCTTCGACAGCACCACGGCGACGGTCTGCGGATATTCGTTCTTGAGATAGTTCGCCAGCACCTCTTCCTGGACGTTGGCGAGTTTCTCCCACATGTTGCGGCCGGCCGGGCCGCGGATCTCATCCATGATGCCGCCGACCCGCTCGGGCGGCAGGTATTGCTGCAGCAGCCGCTCGGTGGCGTCGTAGTTGCCGAGCAGCGCGCCAGAGGCCGACAACCGGCCGACGAATTCCAGCAACAGCCCCTCGACCATCTGCGAATCGACGGTGCCGAGCGTCGACATCACGATCGAGAGCTGGCGCAGGTCGTCGTCGTCGAGCAGGTTCCAGATTTTGGCGCCGTGCTGTTCGCCGAGCGCGAGCATCAACACGCGGCCCGCTCCGGGCCGGTGAGCGGCTTGATGTTCTTGCTGCCTTCGTTTTGGCGGCCTGCGAGCGTCGCGACGAGATTTTCGATCTCGTTGGGCGCGGCTTTTTTCGGTGCGGATGCCATGATGCGTCAACGATTTCCAGTGCCGGTCAAGCTGCGTTCTCGTGCAGCCAGCCACGGATGATGGCGACGGTCTCGTTCGGATTTTTGTCGGCCAATTCGCCGACCTTCTGCACCGACTGGGCGTGCACCTGGCCCTGGACCTGGGCGATGTCGATCATGGCCGAGGTGCGGTTGGAGATCGCGACCGCTTCGTCGCCGCCGACCAGCGAAACGTTGGGGCCGCCCGTTGAGGTAATGCTGCCGGCATGGCCGCCGGTGATGTTGACGCTGCCAGAGGCAGGCACGATCTGGCCGCCAGGCCCGATCGTACCGACCACGGCTCCGTTCGGGCCAACCACCGCGCGGACGCCGCCCGCGGCGGCCAATGCCGCGGCGTCGGGCGTCATGATCCGCCGGAGCATTGGACGGAAGCCGAGCAGCAGCACCAGCAGAGCGAGCAGCGACATCACGCCGACCTCAATCCCGTGCATGATGTCGTCTTTAATGAACTGCAGCATGCCCATCCAGCCGGCGGGCTCACTGATCGGAAAGGTTGGCGTCTCGGCGAGCCGCAGGTTGGCGACCTCCACCTGATCGCCGCGCTTGGCGTCGAAGCCGATGGCGCTGCGCACCAACGCGGCGATCCGGTCGATCTCTTCCTTGGCGCGCGGCTGGTAAGTCACCTCGCCCTTGTCGTTCTTGGCGTAGACGCCGTCGACCACGACCGCGACGGAGACGCGGTTGACGCGCCCGCCTTCGAGCACTTCCGTCTTGGTGGTGCGCGAAATCTCGTAGTTGACGATTTCCTCGGTCTTGCGGTTCTGGTCGCGCGGCTGGGCGGCCCCTTCCGGACGGCCGCCGGCGCCGGGTAATTCGTTGGCGACGGATACTCCGGCCCCGGCCGGGTCGGCGCCCGCGGTCACCTCTTCACGGGTCTGGCTCGATCGGACCACCCGGCTCTCCGGATCGTACCGGTCGGACGTCTGCGTGATGCGGTTGAAATCGAATTCGGCGGTCAACTGTACGCGGGCGTGGCCCGGGCCGACCACCGAGGTGACGATCGACTCGACCTGTTCGCGCATCCGGCGCTCGAAAGCGAGTTTGCGCTCGTCGGCCGATCCGCCGTTGCCGCTATCGTCGGCATTGCCGTCGGCCAGCAGCCGTCCGGTTTCGTCCACGACCGACACGCGCTGCGGCTTCAATCCGTTGACGGCGGCGGCGATCAGATGGCGGATGGCCCGCACCTGTTGCGCTTCAAGGCTGCCGCGTACCTTCAAAACGATCGAGGCCGAGGGCTCGGCCTTTTCGCGCGAGAACAGCTGCCGCTCAGGCAGTACGAGGTGTACGCGCGCCTGCTGCACCCGGTCGATGGCCCGAATGGTGCGGGAGAGTTCGCCCTCCAGGGCGCGTAGGTGGTTGATGTTCTGGACGAAGCTCGTGGCGCCAAGCGCATCGGATTTGTCGAATATCTCGTAGCCGACGCCGCCGCCCTTGGGGAGACCGCCTTCAGCCAGCTTCATGCGCAGGCGCGGGATGTTTTCCTTGGGCACCATCACGATGGAGCCCTCGTTCTTGATTTCGTAGGGAATGCCTTGCCGCTCGAGGTCCTTGATGATCGCCGAGGAATCCTCGACCGAGAGGTCGGTGAACAGCGGCGACATCTTCGGCGCGGTGGCGCGGACGATCAGTAAAGCGAAGAATCCCATCAGCGCCAGGGTGACCAGCCCCATCGCGATGATCCGCGTCGCGCCCAGGGTTCGGAAGAACGAAACGAAAGCCTGCACGGTAATCCTTTGCCAGCGGCGCGATGGCGCCCACCCGGCAAGAATTGCCCAGTATATGGTTACCGTGGGGTTAACGAAGGCGTGCCGGCACCGCGATCATTCGATCAGAGCGGCGACTTTGTTATCCTTCGGATCGACGATGACGACCTTGTCGTCCTTCACCAGGAATGAGTGCGACTTGATTTGGGAGATTTTTGCCGAAACCTCGACCGGCATCGGCTGAAGCGGAATGCCCGCCGGGACGGTGTCGCCCACCTTGGTCGGCACCTTGTCCCCCTGAGTCTCGGTGACCTTAAGATCCTTGAGGATGATCTCCTTGATGACGTGCCGTTGCTCCATCGTCAGGTTGACGGTGTCCTGCGGGTTTTCGATCGGCGCGGTCGCTGGGGCCGGAACTTGCGCCAGCACCGGCATCGCCAGCGTGAGGATCGCTGCACCGGCGGCGCCGAGGCAGGCTGTCATCAATCGGTTTCGTACAAACATTTGGGCCTCCAAAGCACCCAGACCAACGTGCGGAGTTCCCTGAGGCTCCATATGCAATATGGAAACGAGCGCGGCCGGACGCCGCGCTTGGTCAGGCGGCGTGCGGCTCAAAAGTGGCGATTGAAGCGGTGATGGGCCGCTGGCAGCGGCGCCAAGATGCAAAACGCCGGCCTGTGCGGCCGGCGTTTCAAAACTCGGTGCAGGTTAGGATTACTGCCGGTACTGTTGGATGCGCGTGGTGCGCAGGCCGGCGAGGCCGTGCTGATCGATCGAAGCCTGCCAGGACAGGAACTCCTCGACGGTCAGCGTGTAACGCGAACACGCTTCCTCAAGCGAAAGAAGTCCGCCGCGAACCGCCTCGACCACTTCCGCCTTGCGGCGGATGACCCAGCGCTTGGTGCCCGGTGCTGGCAAGTCCGCGATTGTCAGCGGACTACCATCGGGCCCGATCACGTACTTGACCCTCGGGCGGTGGGGTTCGGTCATCGACATACACTCACAACTACTGACTAAACTCCGGGCGACATTAATGGGCTCGACTTAAAATTTGGCTAAGCGCCGCAGACAATTGGGTAAAAAATTGCCGCCAGTTATTTGCCGCCCGTGGCCGCGCGCCTGAACGCGGAAAACGCTGTAATTTCCCCGTAAATCTGTAACGAAAAGGCCGCCGGGGCAATGCCCCGGCGGCCAGAAATGAACGAAGCGTTACTGAGGCGAGCGCGCTAATTTCGGATCAACCGGCGAATTTTGTCGAGCGTGTAGTCCTGTCCGGCGATCGAAAGCACCGGCGGATTCTTTGTGAGGTCGGCGGAGTCGACGACCGCTTCGATCGAGGTTGGGATCGTCACGGCCTGGCCGCTCGCGTCCTGTCCGGTGACGGTGAGCGTGTAGTTGCCGTCGGGCCATTGCAGGCCGCTCGCGTCCTTGCCGTGCCACACGAACGACTGATTGTTGCCGGTGCTCATGGAGTAGTTTCCGTTGTAGACCACCTGCCCCGTGGGGCTCTTGATGGTGACCAGGCCCGACACAGGCTTGGGCACATCGAACGTCCAGGTGGCTTGGCCGTTGGCAATCGTTGTCGTGTTGCCGGTAACGCCGACCTTTTCGCCGACGTAGTTGAGCGCGGTGGTGTTCTGCGCGGTCTGCTGCAAGGAGACCAGCGTGGAGAGTTGGTCGTTCTGCTTGAGCTGCTGCTCGACCTGCGCGAACTGCACGAGCTGCGCTGTGAACTGGTTGGTGTCGAGCGGCTCGAGCGGGTTCTGGTTCTTGAGCTGCGTGGTGAGCAGCGTCAAGAAGGTCTGGAAGTTGCTGGCGAGGGTGGCTTTGTCGACGCCGGTCGAGTTGGTCGAACTCGTCGACGAGTTCGTCGAGGTCGCAGGCGCCGACGTGACGGGCTGCGTTATGCTGGCTGGAACAACGGTTGCCATTGATCTGGTCCTTACACTCTGATGTCGAGGCCGCCGCTCAAACCGAGCAGCCGGCCGTAGCCTTGCCGCAGCGCTTCGAGCGGCGCTGTATCGTCGTCCGAAACGATCACGCGGGCGCCGTTCTGCGACGGCTTGTCATCCTGCGTGAAGGCATGCTGGCGGAGCGAGAAGTCCAGCCCGTGATCGGATGTTTTCAATCCGGCCTGCTGCAAGGCGCGCTCCAGCGTTGAGGCGTCGCGCTTGAGCAGGTCAAGGGTGTCCGGGCGATCGACCACCAGCCGCGTTGAGACATTGCCGTCGCGGTCGATCTCAAGCTTCACCTCGATGCGGCCGAGGTCCGCGGGATCGAGGCGGATTTCGAAGTGGTGCTTGCCGGAACTGGCCTGGCTCGCGATCTCGACGGCGAGGCCGGACAGCGGCACGGCCACCGACGGGGCTTGCGTTTGCGCAGGCGCGGCGGTGGCGGAAACAGCGGCGGCGCTGGCCACGCCTGCCGGGGTAAGCGCGCCGGCGTTCTGCACGGCGTCGGTGCCGGCCTTCGCGGTTGCGGCGTCGCCGCTGTCCAGATCGGGCTTGTTGGCGCCGAGCTTGGCGATCAGTTCGGCGGCGGCGCGATGGAATGAGCCGGGAGCCTTGTCGTCGTGGGAGCGGGTCTGGCCGTCCTTCACCGCTTCGATCTGTGGCGTCGCGGTCTGCGTGTCGGCGGTCACGGCGTCCTTGGACGACGGCTCGCCGGCATTGCCGGTCTGTGCGGCGGGGGCCTGCTTCGCCCCGGCGATCTTTGCAGAGTCCTGACCGGCCACGGCGATTGCCGCCAGAACGTCCTCGGTGGGTGAACCGCCGGCCCCGGGGGCCGCATCGAGAGTCAGAGCCGGTGCGACGGCGGCGGTGATGGGTTGTTGCGCGGTCGCCACGGGGGCTGTTGCATCGGCAAACAAAGCGTTGAGCGCGGTGGACTTGTCGGCCTCGGGATCGGACTTGTTGTCGGAGGCTTTCGCCGCGTCGCCTTTGGCCTCGGCGGCCGCATCGGCGGTCTTGCTCTCCTTGCCGTCTTGGTCGTCGGAGCCGGCTCGGTCGGCACTATCGGCCGCCTTGCTGTCCTTGACGTCGGCGCTGTCATCGGCGGCCTTGCTGTCGGCGCGGCGGTCATCGGCCGGCTTCGGCTTGTCGGCGCGGGCGGGCGGATCTTGCCGCTCTGTGCGTTCCTGGCGCTCCACGCGTTCCTGGCGGGGCGCGGGATCGGCCGGCGGGGCGGCGCTGTCGAGAATTTCGTTGAACGGCGACGCCGACCCCCTCGCATCGGAGTGGCTGCGGGCGACCGGCTGGTGGGGTCGGGCGGGCAGGACGCTGTGGGCTTCGGACGCGACGCGGGGCACGGAGCACCTCTATTTGCTAATCGTGGCTGGACAACCGTTTGCAATCGACGGGCCATGCGGCCTAAAAATTTAATCCATCAATATCAATGGCTTGGCTGGATGTGGTCTGGCCGGTCAAGCCAGCCGCCCGGCAGGATTTGCCGACCTGCCAGAACGCCGGCTGGGCGCTTTGCATTGCTTGGCCACAGTCGCTCCCTATAGTAATGCCCGTAGTCTTGATCCCGGACATTGGAGCGCGGCCGACGCCGCAGCCGGAATGCGCAACAGCCTCGACCTCGAAGGACGCCCGCAGGACACCCGCGTCGTCGTCGCCATGTCCGGCGGCGTCGATTCGTCGGTGACGGCGGCGTTGCTGAAGGCCGAGGGCTACGATGTGGTCGGCGTGACGCTGCAGCTTTACGACCACGGCGCTGCGACCCATCGGAAGGGGGCATGCTGCGCCGGCCAGGATATTCACGACGCCCGCGCGGTGGCCGAGCGGATCGGCATTCCGCATTACGTGCTCGACTACGAGAGCCGCTTCAAGGCGGCTGTGATCGACCGCTTCGCCGAGAGCTATGTGGCCGGTGAGACGCCGGTGCCTTGCGTCGATTGCAACATGGCGATCAAGTTCAAGGATCTGCTCGGCACGGCACGCGAACTGGGAGCGAAAGTCCTGGCCACCGGCCATTACGTCGCGTCGCGGGCGACGGCCTCGGGCGGCCGCGCGCTCTATCGCGCCAAGGAGGTGGAGCGCGACCAGAGCTATTTCCTGTTCGGCACCACCCACGAGCAGTTGGACCTTCTCCGCTTTCCGCTCGGCGATCTAG
Organism: Alphaproteobacteria bacterium; assembly: GCA_026400395.1. Lineage (GTDB taxonomy): Bacteria > Pseudomonadota > Alphaproteobacteria > Rhizobiales > Xanthobacteraceae > Z2-YC6860. The sequence goes on from JAPLPD010000181.1 coordinate 14,793, forward strand.
GCAAGGCGGCAACCCGCGAGCACGCGCGCCGCTTCGGACTGGCCGTTGCCGACAAGCACGACAGCCAGGATATCTGCTTCGTGCCGACCGGCCGCTACACCGACGTGATCGAACGGCTGAAGCCCGGCGCCGCGGCAGCCGGCGATGTCGTCGATATGCACGGCAAGGTGCTGGGCCGGCACGAGGGGATCATCCATTTCACCATCGGCCAGCGTCGCGGCCTGAAGGTCGCCGGCCCCGAGCCGCTTTACGTTGTGGCGCTGGACGCTGCGACACATCGCGTTGTGGTCGGTCCGCGTGAGGCGCTGACCATGCGCCGCATCGCGCTCCGCGACGTCAACTGGATCGGCGAAGGCGTGCTGGATCGGGTGCTGGACGCGGGGCGCATCGAGGTGTTCGTCAAAGTGCGCTCGACCCGGCCGCCTCGCGCGGCGTTCCTGTCGGCGATCGACGGCGGCTTCGAAATCGAACTGGTGGATGGCGAGGATGGCGTGTCGCCCGGTCAGGCGTGCGTGTTCTATGACGGCGCCGAGGGCCAGGCCCGCGTGCTGGGCGGCGGGTTTATCCGCGCCGCCGCGGCGACCGCGAGAGCGGCTTGACGCGTATGATCCCGAAAAGCGGATACGGGGTTTCGCATCAGATCATGCGCAATCGATAGTCGGGGGAAACGATGGGGGCTGCACTCGACCGGGGTACGATCGAGAAGGCTTACGCGCGCTGGGCGCCGGTCTACGATATTGTGTTCGGCGCGGTGTTCGAGCGCGGCCGGCAGGCGACGATCGAAGCCGCCGAGACGCACATCGGCCCCGACGGCGGGCGCATCCTTGAGGTCGGCGTAGGGACCGGCATTTCGCTGCTCAGCTACAATCGCAAGAATCGGCTGGTCGGCATCGACATTTCCGCGCCGATGCTGCGCCGCGCGCAGGATCGCGTTATCGAGCACAAGCTCACCAACGTCGAGGCGCTGGCAGTGATGGATGCCAAGCACCTCGCCGTGCCGGATGCTTCGTTCGATGTGGTGGTGGCGCAGTATGTCATCACCGCGGTGCCCGACCCGGAGGCGACGCTCGATGAATTCGTCCGCGTGCTGAAGCCCGGCGGCGAGATCATCCTGGTCAATCATCTTGGCGCGGAGACGGGATTCCGCTGGGCCTTCGAGCAGTGCTTCTCGCCGATCGCGCTGCGGCTCGGCTGGAGCCCGGAATTTCCCTGGGCGCGGCTGACGAACTGGGCCGATCGCGCGGGCTTCAAGGTGATCGAGCGCCGGCCGATGCCGCCGCTCGGGCATTTCTCTCTGATCCGCTTCGGCAAGGCTTGATCGCGAGGCCGAACGCCGCAGCGAGGGAACCGGTACGCCGCGCGGTTCGTTGAGCCGGCATGAAACATATCATCCCCAGCGCGATGGCGGCATTGCTGCTTTGCGGCAACGCGGCATTCGCTCAGACCAATCCAGCGCCAACGATCGATCCCAAAGGCTGCGCGCCGCATGAGCGCTTGCAAACCGATGGCGAGGCGCCGGAGGTCAGGACCGGCGAACCGCTGAGCGACAAGCTCGCGCGCACCGACGGCGTGCTATGCCCGCCCAATGTCGATCCCGAAATCAGGGTGCCGGCGCCACGGACCGGCTCAACCATGCCGGTGATTCCGCCGCCGGGAAGCCCCGGCACCGATCAGAGCGGCAGGCCGAAATAGCGGGACGCGAAACGCGAGTTGATTTCCAGCGCCGAATCTGTGAGCGCAAGCCGATGCCGGGCAAGCGGGTCAACATCGACGACGAAACCTGGATGGCGCTCGATCTGCTCGCCCGCGATCGGATGGCGACCTTTTAGGAACTGGCCGATGAGGCTTTCGCCGATTTGTTGAAGAAGCATAACCGTCCGGTGGACCTGAAGGCGGCGCTGCGCCGGAGCGCCGGCGTCTCCGCCGAGGTCATTGCGCTGAAACACCGCAAAAAGCCCCGCAAGAGGCCCGCCAAAAAGACCAAACGACGGGTGTGTAAGCGGACTCGAGGCGATCCCGCGTTTGCGCTTGGAAAGCTGCGCCAGATGCCCTAGATGTGTGCCGCGCCGGATGCGGACCTAGCCTCCGGCGCAGTGTTGTTTGGATGGCGGGGTAGCTCAGCTGGTTAGAGCAGCGGAATCATAATCCGGAGGTCGGCGGTTCGAGTCCGCCCCCCGCTACCAGGACCGCCAATGGTTATTGCTTGATTTTTATCATGAAAAGCTGATTGCGCAGTCACCGGGCATTCAAAATCGTGTTGCATTTCCATACCAATGAAAACCGCAGGTTTCTTGGCTTTCCTGCGGGTTACAATTCATTCCATGCAACACGGATGCAACATCGATGTTCTCTATTTGTTCTTGAAAGTCGGACTTCAATTCGAAGGTACGACCGATGCGAAAGACATCGGCACAGTGCGCTTGAAAATGCTGCATACACCTAATTGCATGGCGCTGGCCAACGCCTTGTCACACGGCGAACGCGGCAGTAGCCCGTCCAAGACGATCCGCCAATCGACCTGGCATTGCTTTCGCAAATAGATTGGCAAGTTCGCTGTAGTACCAACGGGTGCCGTCCGCACCACCATTAAAACGCCGCCAAAGCTGATCGCCCAACTCGCGGTAATCGAAAAGAATGGCCTCGGCGTTGTGCGTCTTGTCAGCAAGTGACACCAAAAGCGACTGCTCCGGCTTGTTCGGTAAGCTCGAAAGGTAGGCTTCCTTACGTGGCTTCCAGGCGGTTTTTTCCTTGGTCCAAGAATCGGTGCAATCGGAAACAATCGCAGCGACTGCATCGCCAAACTTCACCTTAATCTTTTCGGCTCATCAGGAAAACGAGTGGGTGAATCTGATGGGGAATGCGGCCTGAAGGCCTATGGATACTGGGTTTTCGGGGTTTCGTAAGGCGGTTGAATTGGGCATCATTTCCCGATGGCCAACTCATCGAAGCGACAGCGG
>JAPLPD010000064.1 GCA_026400395.1 Alphaproteobacteria bacterium
CAGCGCCCTGAAAGCCGCCGCCCCTCCACCCGGCCAACGCGGATGTGGATAACGAGGGGCGACGCTACCGCTGTGAAGGCGCGCGACCCCCCTCGTTACCCACAAACGCTCAGCCCCATCCAAAAGGGGACATTCTCATTATGCGGAACGAGGGGACATTCTCATTGTGCGTTGACACACCTCGCGTCGGTCTTGTGGCAAGGCCGTAAAACGCCAATACTCACGCCAGTTCGGGAGTCATCTGGAGAATCCCGGCTTGATGCAATTCGCGCCCCTGCTATCGAATGCGCGGACAGTGGCAGGGACTGATTACCAGAGGTTTGCGTGCGAAAAGTTCCACGCCCGATCACGTGGAGGTGATTGCCGTGCGATCAAGCATACAGTTCCGTGGGAGGCATCGCAGGGACGAAATGCAGTCGCGGTACGACCAATGGGCGTATGGAATGAATGCAGGCGCCGATCGGGATTAAAATACGCTCACGGCGTGGACAAGCCGTTTCCAACCGAGCGAACAGTCTCGACGGTTTGCAAAGCCCCGTGAACCATTCGATTGAAAAGAACTGGCGGTTCAGATCGACAACGCGACCATCACCGGAGTGACCCAGCCTTCGAGCGGGAACGTGCGCTCCAGCACCATTCCCTGCGAGCGGTAGGCGCTCAGAGCGGAGTTCATTTGTCCCGCAAGAATTCCGGAGATGATCATCCGCGCATTCGGCATGAGCTGCCTCGCCACCGGCGCCGCGAGCTTCTGTAGCGGCCGCAACAGGATGTTCGCCATCGCCAGATCGTACGGCGCCCGCGCGATCACCTGCGGCGCGCGCAGATCGCCCGCATGCACGACGGTGACCAGCGAGCCGACGCCGTTGAGTTGGGCGTTGACGCGGGCATTGGCGACGGCGCGCGGATCGATATCGGTCGCCAGCACCGGCACGCGAAACAACTTGGCCGCGGCGATCGCCAGCACGCCCGAGCCCGATCCGAGATCGAGGATATGGCGCGGGCGCTGGCGGCGGCGTCCCAGCGCATCGAGCGCCAGCAGGCAGCCGCGCGTGGTGCCGTGATGGCCGGTGCCGAACGCGGTCGCGGCTTCGATCTCGATACCGATGCAGTGGGCCGGCACGCGCGCGCGGTCGTGCGCGCCGTGGACGATGAAGCGGCCGGCCACGACCGGCTTGAGACCTTCGAGGCTTTCCTTCACCCAGTCGCGCGCTTCGATTTTCCGGAGCGTCACGCTGTCGGCGAACGCGTCGCCGCATGCCGCTGCGATCATCCCGCGCAAGTCAGCAGGGTCGGGCCTGGTGCGGAAATGCACATCGACCTGCCAGCGTCCGCCGGGCTGCTCGAAGGCGGCGCATACGGTCTCGGATGGATCGAGACTCTCCGATAAAAGATCGGCGATGCGCCGCGCCGACGCCTCGTCGGCGCTGAGCCGCGCGACGAAGGTGACGTTTGTGCTGGATTTGTTTCTGGCGTTGGTCACAGCCGTTTATGCACGCAGCGGAAGGTAACTTCCACAGGAATTATCAACCGGATATAGACAGGGTACTACCC
>JAPLPD010000178.1 GCA_026400395.1 Alphaproteobacteria bacterium
CTCAACAACAAGATCCGCGTCATCCAGCGGCGCGCCTACGGTCTACGCGACCAGGAATATCTGCGGCTCAAGGTGCTCACATGCATGCTCCCAGCGCTCTGAAGTTGCTGAAAACACCCACTCGTTTTCCTGAAGACCCTCTATTTAGTTGCCCTTGAAGTCCGCCGCCTTGATGGAACGTGTCGTGTGGCCGCTCACGGCCGCGCCAGATATTTCTTCTCAAGCATGATGTGGATGCCTTTCGAGCCGTTCACCACCTGGGTGACGCGGAGATCCGCGGCAAGGCTGCACAAGGTGTAAGCGTCCTCGCGCGATATGCCGGTTCGGCTGCAAATCAGCTTGATCATATCGCGGAGCGCGATCACGACGCAGTCGTCGAGATCCGGATCGAAGGCCATCGTCATGACATGCGTTGGCGTTTCCGCCATCGGCCATTCCAGCGTCATGTCGCCGCGAACGTGCAATTCGAACGTGCCAATCAAGCCGGTCTCGATCGCGTTGATGCAAACTTCGCCGTCGCCTTGTGCGCCGTGGCCGTCGCCGCAGGAGAACAGCGCGCCGTCGACATGAATAGGCAGATAGAGCGTGGACCAGGCGACCAATTCCTTGTTGTCGATGTTGCCACCGTTTTTCCGCGGTGGCTGCGAACTCAGCGGCCCCCAGGCTTTCGGCGGCGCCACAGCCATGATTCCAAAAAACGGCTTCAGCGGAATTTCGGCGCCCCACGACATCTTGCCAATCATCCGCTCCTTGTCGAGCGGAATATGGATGACCCTCATTTCCGGAAAGTCGTTGGGCAGCGCGCCGGATTGCGGCCGGATGGCGTTGTAGCCCCAGTCGTAATGCAGTTCGATCGACCGGATGCGAACCTCAAGCACTTGACCGGCTTTGGCGCCGCGCACGGCAACAGGGCCGGTCAGAATGTGGGATCCGCCGAGCCTGGGCTGTACGGCGTTATGGATCGCCGTCAGCGCGTCCGGCACGTAAAAGCCTGAGCCAGGTTTGGGGATCAGCGCAGGACCGCCGGAGACCGTCGAAATTGTAACGGTGTCGCCTGAATCGACGGTGAGCAGCGGCTTCAATGCCGCATCAAGGTAGCCCCAGTGCACCGTATCGGCGGCGGCTTCCAGACGATGCCCGGCCATGCTGATGTCCAATCGTGTTTCGCGATGACCTTGCCGCGTCCATTGTCGCGGCTCAAGTGGCCCGCGCTAACCTCAAACGTTGAGATGTCAGCACAATTAAAATGCCTCCGCATTGGGCTGTGTGCATTGGTGATGTGCGCGCGGTCCCCTTTCGGCGTCGCAAATCTATTGTACACTTCCGGTCGGATAGTCCGGTCGCTCGTTCAAGCTCCCTGTAGTTTCGTTGCGGCGCGAAGCCATTGGCGGGCAACCGAAGGGGGCTTTATGAAACTTGCACGCCGTCAGATTTTGCGTTTGGCCGCATTCGCCGCGGCGCTTCCGATTGGGACCAGCAGGGCCCTCGCGCAAACCTATCCTGCGCGCCCGGTGCGCATCATCGTCCCGGTTGCTGCCGGTGGCGCGACCGACATTCTGGCGCGCCTGCTGGCGCAATGGCTTACCGAACGGATGGGCCAGCCGTTAGTAGTCGAAAATCGACCGGGCGCCGGCGGCAACATCGGCACCGAAGCCGCGGTGCGCGCCGCCGCCGATGGCTACACGCTGCTGCTCATTCAGGCCGGTAACGTTATCAACACGTCATTGTACGAAAATCTGAGTTTCAGTTTTCCTCGGGACGTTGCGCCGGTCACGGTGATCAACCGGCCGCCCTTCCTGATGTCGGTGCATCCGTCCGTTCCCGCCAGGACTGTTCCGGAGTTCATTGCCTACGCCAACTCCAACCTCGGAAAAGTGAACATGGCGTCGGCAGGGATCGGCACCGGCAATCATGTGGCGGGCGAACTTTTCAAAATGCAGACCGGCGTTCAGATGGTGCACGTGCCTTATCGTGGCGGCGGGCCGGCGCTGATCGATCTGGTGTCCGGACAGGTACAGGTAATGTTCGGCAGCATGCCATCCATGATCCAATACGTCCGCGCCGGCACGCTGCGGCCGCTTGCTGTCACCACACGGGTGCGCTCCGACGTGCTGCCGGACGTTCCCACAGTGGCGGAATTCGTCTCCGGATACGAAGCCAGCGATTTTTACGGCGTCGGCGCACCGAAGGACACGCCGGCCGAAATCATCGCCAGGCTGAATGGTGAGGTCAACGCGTGGCTGAACGATCCTGCGATAAAGCTGCGGCTTGCCGACCTCGGCGGAATGATCACCGGCGGCAGTCCGGCGGCGGCGGCAAAGCTCATCGCCGAAGAGACCGAGAAGTGGGCCAAAGTCGTCAAGTTTGCCGGCGCGAAGGCGGAATAGTCCGTCGGTCTCAACAAATCCAAAGAAACGGAAGATCGAATGAAACCGCGTCCCTATGGCCCCTTTCCTTATTCGTTGATTTCACGCCGCGCTCCCCTGAAATGGCCTGGCGGCGCGCGGGTTGCGATGTGGGTTGTGCCCAACATCGAATCGTTTTCATTGATGGAGCGTCCAGGCGGTCTGGGGCCCGGCAAAGTCCCCGACATTCCGACCTGGGCCGTGCGCGACTACGGAAACCGTGTCGGCATAGCGCGGGTGATGCAGGTTCTCGACCGCTATGGCATCCGCGCGACCGTCGCTCTCAACAGCGACATCTGCATCAACCATCCCGCCATCATCGAGGAAGGAAGGGCGCGCAAATGGGAGTGGATGGGGCACAACCAGAGTAACACGCGGCGCCTGAACGATGTCACGGCGGACGAAGAAATACAGATTATCCGCGATACCCTGTCGACCATCGAGCGTGTATCCGGCACTCGCCCGGTAGGCTGGCTGGGTTCAGGATTGCAGGAGACGTGGAGCACGCTCGACAATTTGTCGGCTGCCGGCTGCGAGTATGTCGCCGATTGGGGCGCCAACGACGACCAGCCGTATACGATGACACTGGACGATGGAAAAACGCTCGTCTCAGTGCCGTACAGCTATGACATCAACGACAAGCAGGCGTTCGAACGCAGGAATGTTTCGGCGTCCGAATTTGCGGACATGATCTGCAGGCAATTCGACGTGCTCTATCGGGAGGGGCTGGAGTCGGGCCGCGTGATGCATATCGCACTTCATCCTTACCTGAGCGGCCTCCCTTATCGAATCGACGCCTTGGACAAGGCGCTTGCCTACATCTGCCGTCATGATGGAGTCTGGCTCGCGACTGGAAGTGAGATCGCGCGCCACCATCGAACGCAAATCGGTAAGCCGTAGAGCAACGCATGGCGGCGGCATGAAAACGACTGCGTTGAAGGTACTAATCGGGGCACTGGCGATCGTGGCCGCTGGCTTCGGACCGAGTTTCGCGCAGAAGCCATATCCATCGCAACTCACCAAGCTGGTGGTTTCATTCCCTCCCGGCTCCACCGTGGATTTGATTGGCCGTGTTTTGGCCGACAGTCTGTCCCGCCGATGGGGCATGCCTGTCATTGTCGAAAACGTGGCCGGCGCGGCAGGCCAACTCGGCACTGGCCGGGTTGCCCAGGCACTGCCGGATGGCCACACCCTTTTGGTCAGTCCGCCTGCGCAACTCGTCACCCACCATGTGCTCTACAAGACGCTGCCTTACGACCCGCGGCAATTCGTTCCGATCACGGTGGTGGCGCAAGTCCCGCATGTGCTGGGCGTCCGGAAGGATTTCGTGACTTCGCTCGCGGACTTCATCAGTTACGCCAAGGCCAATCCCGGCAAGCTGACCTATGCGTCGCAGGGGGTGGGTTCCACAACCCATCTGACGACGACGCTGTTCGCGCGGCGTGCCAACATCGACATGCTGCATGTGCCTTATCGTGGCACTGCCCCAGCCTTGAACGATCTCATTTCCGGCAATATCGATTCGATGTTCGATAACGTTGGCACAGCGCTGCCGCTTCACCGAGCCGGCCGCATCAGAATTCTGGCAACAGCCAACACGCAGCGGCTGGACGCCTTGCCGGATATTCCGACCATCGAAGAGTCGGGCTTTGCGGGGTTTCGTTCGGTGACGTGGTACGCACTCGTTGCACCGCGGGCGACTCCGGATCCAATTGTCGAAGCGATCAATAACGCCGTGGCCGCGATCCTGCTGGAGCCTGACGTGAGGCGGAAACTGGAAGACCTGTCGCTCCAGCCCGCGGGAGGCACAACCCGTCAAGCCGCCCAATTCTTCAAGGAAGAAACAGCAGTCTGGAGCGAAGTGATCAAGAACGCGAATGTTGAGGTGCAGTAGTCGGTTTGTGCCTTCAGCGAAAAAGAGGTCCAGGTTTGGGGCCCGTCGTCCACTCAAGCTTGCGCACGAAATAGGCCCAGCATTGCCGTATGTGCGCGTCCGACACGACCTGTCGATGCCGGAAGGCCCGCGCCTCATCTGACAGCGGCAGGCATTCGACACCCGCCCGGGTCGCGAGTATTTCGATACGGCATGCCCGCTCCAGGAATATGCCGATGCATGTCGCGTATTCCACGGTGGGGCCGCAGAACGTGACGCCATGGTTTGCCAGAAACACCACGTCATGGGAGCCCAAGGATTGCGCCAGGCTGCGTGCGGTTTCCTTGTCGTTTATGAGTGCTGCGCTGCCGTCGAACCTCGGAATCTCGCAAAACTTGTCAGCATCGACCGTGTACGGATGCAAGACGGCCTTCGATCCCGACATGATGCTTGCGTGGATCGGATGTGTGTGGATCACGATATGAACATCGGGCCTCGCAATCATGATCTCGCTGTGGATCGGCCATTCGGAATGCGATCGGCCGTCGCCTTGGAGCTTGCTGCCGTTGAAATCCAGCAACACGAAATCATCCGGCCCCATAACCTCGCCAAGCCCGATTTCATTTCGCTTCATCCACATTCCGCGATTTTGTGGATCGCGCCAGGATAGGTGGCCCAGCACCAAATCTCCGTGGCCCTCCATTTCGAGAATGCGGCAAGCGACAGCCAGCTTTTGAAGCTCTGCGTTGATCGGATCGTCAGGCATGGCAGGCGCATCCGTGTTTTGAATTTCGGAGAATATCGTATGAGCGTCAGCTTCAATACCGAAGATGTGTCGTGACCTGAGACGGCTTAACCCCGCGGCCAGAAATTGTGTCCGCTTTAGCCAGGCGGCTTCGTCGCGTCGAATTCATACAGCCAGTCGGAGTTCACGCTGGACGAGCGGTTCGATTGATGCACGAACCGCTCCTGATTGCGCGCCGCGAGCTGAATTCGAGAAGTGCGCGGAATACGCTGTGCTTCATAGGCTTGCAGCGCGACCCCGATATCCCCGGGTGACAGTGCCAGCTCTCGGGCAAGAACGTAGCCGTCTTCGATCGCGGCTGCCGCGCCTTGTCCAAGGAATGGGAGCATCGGATGCGCGGCATCGCCCAACAGCGTGATCCTCCCCTGACTCCAAGTGGGCAATGGATCGCGATCGAACAGCCCCCATTTGAAGCATCGATCGACGCTGTCCAGAACAACCTTGAGTTCGGAGTGAACGCCGGGATAGGCGGCAACGAGATCGCTAGCGGCCGACTCGTTGGACCATGATTCTTCCACCCAATGATGCACAGCCAAAAAGGCCACGAGATTCACCATCGTGCCGCCACGCACCAGATAGGTCACGATATGCCCGTTCGGCCCAATCCAGATGGTCATTTGAGGCAGAATATGATTGGGCGGCAGCTTGCTGGCGGGAATCATCGCGCGAAAGCACATGTTGCCGGTGAAGCGCGGCGCGTCGAGCGCATGAAGAGTGGCGCGGACAACGGAATGAAGGCCATCGCAGCCCACCACCAGATCGAAAGCCTCCTGTCGGCCGTCGCTCAGGGTTACAAAGGCGCAATCGGGGCCGTTTGAAACCGAAACGCATCGGTTGTCGAGTTGGATGGTCGAATCGGTGACGGCCTCGACCAGAAGATCCAGCAGTTCAGCCCGCAGGATCTGATAGTGGCCGGCGCCGTACCGAGTATCCGATACGCCCTTCATGGGGACGCGGAATGCGGATTCGCCGGTTGTCCAATTGCGCCCCTCGAACCGCTCGGCTTCGTAGCCTCTATTTTTCAACTCTTGTTCAAGGCCGAGCGCTCGCAGCACCTTGACCGCGTTGGGGCCGACGCCCAGCGCTGCGCCGACTTCACGAAACGCGCCAGCTTGCTCGAAAACCAGCACGTCGAAGCCGTTGCTCTTCAAAGCCAGCGCGGCGGTTAACCCGCCGATTCCGCCGCCCACCACTGCCACACGCATGCCTGGACCTTTTTCGGCGCGACGCGACCGTTATTGCTGTTCGCTGCTGATGCGCTTGACGATTGGACGCCAGAGTTGCTGTTCGCTGCGAATGAAAGCTTCCAGCGCTTCAGGAGCCATGGGGCGCGTAAGAACGTTCAACGCGGCAAACCTCTCCTTGACCGAGTTATCCGCCAGCACGGCTTGGAGGTCTTCGTTGATCTGTTTCACGACTGCGTCCGGCGTACCACGGGGCGCCACGACGGCAAACCATCCAGTCGCAGCGAACCCAGGCGCGGTTTCAGCAAGAGTGGGCGTATCGGGGTAAGCCGCCACTCGTGATTTCAAGGTGATCGCCAATACATTGAGTTGTCCCTTGACGATCGGTCCCGCCAATCCGTCAATGATGGCAGGGACTCGGCCGCTAATGACATCACTCATGGCTTGAGCGCTTCCGGGATAATAGATGTTCGTGAGATTGGGGCCGGCGCGGCTGCGCCACAATTCGATTGCGAGGTGCGTAAGCCCGCCGCGAACCGGTACCGCAAAATTCATTCCGCCGGATTGCTCCTTTGAGTACGTGACGAGTTCAGGGAGTGACTTTATTGGCAGTGCTGGCGTCACGGCGATGGCGAGCGGGACTTCGCCGACAAAGCCGACCGAGACAAAATCATTCACGTTGAAAGGCAAATTCGGCTGAAGCTCCGGCAGCGCGAAGAACGTGGATGCAATAGCCATGAACAAGGTCGAACCATCGGGGGGCGCCGTTGCAACGACTCTCGCGGCGACGGCCCCGCCGGCTCCCGGTTGATTGACGAGAACGGCCTGCTGGCCCCAGCGCTTGCTGAGTTCGTCGATCACGATCCGCATCGCCGGGTCGGTGCCACTTCCAGCCGCAAGCTGCGTGATGAATTTGACCGGAGCGGCCGGGTAGTCTCGCGCCAAAGCTGACGTCGGCAAATGTGCCAAGAGAAACATCAGCGCGGACAGGCCGGTCGCAATTCGCAAAGTTCGCATGATCAACTCCGCAGGGCGCACGTTTCGAATTATTTCAGCAAAAATCATACCATTGCCGGTAATTGGTTGGCGGCATCGCGTTGGGCCTCCATGGCTATACGAAAAGACGGGATTGCATATCATGCCGAGACTTGCGTTGATCCGCGTTGCGTGAGTGGCAGAGTTGCGCGCAATCTCGAGGGTTTCGCTGGCGGCACAAAAGATCGCAAGCTAGCATTTTTCGCAGATTGAGATGCGCGCCGGCTAAGGTTTCTCGCGGTCGATCGACAGGTGGTGCTCACCATGAACGATTCAGGCGGACGCAAGGGACAGCTTGCCTTGGCTGCGTTCTTCCATCCCACCGGTCATCACGTCGCATCGTGGCTTCATCCGGAATCCCAGATCGACGCCGGCACTAACTTTCGCCACTACGTTCAACTGGCCCAAACGGCTGAGCGGGCGCATTTCGATTTCATCTTTCTGGCGGATTCCTCTGCCGTGCGGCATGGCAACTTGAATGCGCTCCGGCGCTGGCCTCAGTACATGGCATATTTTGAGCCCATAACGCTGTTGTCGGCATTGGCCGCTGTCACGGAGCACATTGGTCTCATTGCGACGGCGACCACCAGTTACAACGAACCTTTCCATGTGGCTCGCAAATACGCCTCGCTCGACCACATCAGCGGCGGCCGCGCCGGCTGGAATGTGGTCACGTCAGGGAATCTTTCGGAGGCTTGGAATTTCGGCCGGGTAGAGCATTACGAACACGATAACAGGTACGATCGGGCTCGAGAGTTTGTCAGGGTCGTTCAAGGGCTCTGGGATAGTTGGGACGATGATGTCTTTGTGCGCGACCGGGAATCAGCGATCTACTTCGATCCCGCTAAACTGCACGTTCTGAACCATACCGGCGAACATTTCTCGGTGCGGGGGCCGCTCAACGTGGCGCGCTCGCCGCAGGGCTATCCGGTCATCGTGCAGGCTGGCTCGTCCGAGACGGGCAAGGAATTTGCCGCCGAATACGCCGAAGTGATTTTCACGACCGCCGAGACCTTCGACAAGGCGAAGGCCTTCTATGAAGAAGTTAAGAGCCGGATGGCCAAATTTGGCCGCGCGCGCGATCATCTGAAGATCATGGCAGGGTTCAATCCGGTGATCGGACAAACCGACGCCGAGGCAGAAGAGAAGCATCAATTTCTGCAATCGAAGATACATCCTGAAGTCGGGCTGGAACTGCTCTCGGCCGCGCTCGGTGGCTTCGATCTGTCGCGTTATCCCCTCGATGGTCCGTTGCCGGATATTCCTGAGACGAAAGGCAGCAAAGGACACTTTAAGCAGGTCGTGGATATGGCTCGGGTCGAGGGCCTGACGATTCGGCAGATCTACATGCGCTATGCTGGCGCGCGCGGGAATCGCACGGTCAAAGGCACTCCCACGAAAATTGCCGATGAAATGGAGCACTGGTTTCGCAACGGAGCCATCGACGGCTTTCTGATTCAGCCGCCTCATCTGCCGGGTGGGCTCGATGAGTTCGTTGCAACTGTGATCCCAGAGTTGCAACGTCGCGGGCTTTTTCGCCGTAGCTATACCGGCCGGACCCTTCGCGAAAATTTAGGTCTGCCGAGGCCGGTCAGCCGCTACGCCAAGCAGCCCGTCCCGCGGGGTGCGGGCTGATTCGCGGCACGTTGTGCGCGATAGGAGTGTGTTTGCGGAAAATCCAAAACAACCTGGAGACATCGAGATGACTGCGCCATGGACGATGAAACTGTTCGGTCCAATGCTGGTGCTGTTGGGGCTGACAGCCGCCCCGGCGGCCGCATATCCCGATCGCCCCATCCGCATCGTCGTGGCTTATGCGCCAGGTGGCGTCGTGGACATTATCGCTCGCCTCGTGGCGAACCGCCTTGGGCCGGAAATCGGCGGCAATGTTGTGGTGGAGAATATCGCCGGCGCATCGGGTGTGTTGGGCACGGCCCATGTCGCGCGCGCGGCGCCGGACGGACATACGCTCAGCATGATCAACTCCAGCACTATGGTCCTCGCGCCACTGCTGTTCAAAAATGTGTCTTACGGTCCAGAGAAGGATTTCGCGCCGATCGCGCAAGTGTCATCCGCGCCGACGATCCTCGTCGTGCCGCCGAAATTGCCGGCGACGAATCTTGCCCAGCTGGTGTCTCTCGCGAAGCGACAACCCAACGGACTGAACTACGCATCGTTCGGGCGCGGCGGTGTCGCGCATCTTGCCGCGGAGTTGTTCCAGCTCGCCACGGACACAAAGATGACTCACGTTCCTTACCGTGGGTCGGGTCCGGCGATTACGGACATGATCGGAGGATCGGTGCAGCTTGATGTGTTTTTCGATTCGATTCCGTCGGCTCTTCCTTTCGTTCGGGACGGTCGCCTTCGTGCGCTGGCGGTGACGGGCAAGTCGCGAACATCGGCGGCCCCGGAAATTCCGACGGTTGCGGAGAGCTATCCGGACTTCGAAGTGAGCGTTTGGCAGGGACTGGCCGCGCCTGCCGATACGCCGGGTCCGATCATTGCGCAACTCAATGGCGCACTGAAGAAGGTGATGGCCGACCCGGAGCTTCGAGAAAAGATGAGAGCGCTCGGAGCCGACGCCATGTCCACGTCTCCCGAAGAGCTTGCTGCGTATATCAAAGGGGAACGGGCTCGCTGGAAAGGCGTCCTCGACAAGATCGGAATGCAACCCGAATGAGGCCATGTTGCAATCGAGCCATCGCCGCCCGGCCGCGACTGGGCAAATATCAGAAGGCAGGCGCCTGACGTCTTATGGCAACCCGCGAACACCGCCTGAGTGAATTCAACAAAGGCCCGCCGCCGCCCGGTCAGCCGCTGCAGGTGTTGGCAGAAGATCACAACGGAACCTATCTGTTGCCGTTTCGCTGCGAGTGGCGGGACGGGGCTTGGTATGCTTCCGATAAAATCAGGCCGCTTGAGGCGAAAGTCGTCGGCTGGCGCGTCTCACGCTACTGAAGCCGGCGGCGGCGAACCGAGCAGCTTTGGTCCGCCGATTGAGGTACCCGTGGCCCGAGCGCGCAACGAGTTGAGCTACGACAGATACTTGGCGGACAGTCATCGCCCGGCATTCGACGGAATGCGCGGCATTGGCTTTCTGCTGGTCATCACCGCCCATATCCCAAGCGTGCTGCTCTTTGGCTACCTGCAGGGCTGGAGCGCCGTATGGGTGTTCTTCGTGATCAGCGGGTATCTGGTGACGATGCTGTTGAAGCGGGAGGAAAAGGGCAACGGTCGTGTGGCCTTCGGTGCCTTCCTGATCAAACGCTTCTTTCGGATTGTGCCGAGCTACTGGATGGCGATCTTCATTTATGGGCTGGCGTGTTTTGCGATCGTACCATTGCCGGGCGATTATGAGCGGTTCATGGCGAGGTTGCCCTACTATCTGGCCTTCGTGCCGGAGTACGCCGACGCAAATGGACTCAGCATCTTCACGCACTCGTGGACCGTGGGAATCGAACTGAAGTTCTATTTGTTGTTCCCACTCGCCGGCTTCTTGATCATCAAGAATGATAATTGGAGGATTGCCGCAACGTTCATGGCCGGCGTCCTTTTGATTTGGGAGGGATCGTTCCCGGCGCAGTCGTATTGCGCATTTTTGTTCGGCGCGATGTTGGCGTTCTTGCTCGAACGGCCTCGCGGCTACGCATTGGCAGCGATGCTGACGCGGGTGCCGGCTGTGGTGCCGTTGGCCATGATCGCCGCGTTGTTCGCCATGCTTCGCTATGTCGAGCAGTTCACTGTCGTGTCCATGGTGGCGGCCTATGTCGTGGCGTACGCGATCATCCAGCAAGGCGCCATGTTGCGCATGCTGACGTGGAGGCCGCTGGCATATCTCGGGCAGCGTTCTTATGGCGCCTACCTGCTTCACTTTCTGGCGATCCGCATTGGATACATGGCGTTCGGCTCGGACACGGCCGTCTGCGGCGCGACAATCAAGGTGAGAATCCCGCGACAATCAGGATGAGAATGCGCCGCTGCTGGGGTGACGAAGGGAGGGCGGAGCCCGACCGGAGGCGCCCCAGCAGCGGCGGCGTGCGCCCGTAGGGCCGCGTCTGGC
>JAPLPD010000140.1 GCA_026400395.1 Alphaproteobacteria bacterium
CGAAAACCCAGTATCCATAGGCCTTCAGGCCGCATTCCCCATCAGATTCACCCACTCGTTTTCCTGATGAGCCTTTATTGTATTGTCTGAACAGTGAGGCGTCGAATCGTGAATCCGCTAACGCTTGGAGGTTGTCGTGACGCCTGTTAAAATCCGTCGAGAGGAATTGGCGATAGTAAAAGAGGCGGCTCTCCGGTTAGAACGTCGGAATAACGCTCACTTTGTTATTGATACCCGCGTCGAAGTTACCGACGACGAGTGCCACGATACCACAGAAAAGGTAGACTTTGGAGACGCGCCCAAAGCGCCTGCCGTGTTCGATTAAGGCCAACTACTCCGCCGCCTCGATCCTCTTCTTCCCACCAGCGCGGGCGGTTTTGCGGGCCAGCACCGGGGCCAGAAATTGCCCCGTGTAACTGCGCTTAACCTTCACCACATCCTCGGGCGTGCCGAGCGCGACGATCTCGCCGCCGCCGTCGCCGCCTTCGGGGCCTAAGTCGATGATCCAGTCTGCGGTCTTGATCACCTCGAGATTGTGCTCGATCACCACCACGGAATTGCCCTGGTCGGTCAGTTCGTGCAGCACCTCCAGCAGTTTTGCCACGTCATGGAAATGCAATCCGGTGGTCGGCTCGTCGAGGATGTAGAGCGTGCGGCCGGTGGCGCGCTTGGACAACTCCTTGGCGAGCTTGACGCGCTGCGCCTCGCCGCCTGAGAGCGTGGTCGCCTGCTGGCCGACGTGGATGTAGTCGAGGCCGACGCGGTGCAGCAGCGCGAGGATGTCGCGCACGCGCGGCACCGCCTTGAAGAATTCCAGCGCCTCCTCGACGGTCATGTCAAGCACGTCGGCGATCGACTTGCCCTTGAACAGCACCTCGAGCGTCTCGCGGTTGTAGCGCTTGCCCTTGCAGACGTCGCAGGTGACGTACACGTCGGGCAGGAAGTGCATCTCGATCTTGATGACGCCGTCGCCCTGGCACGCCTCGCAGCGGCCGCCCTTGACGTTGAACGAGAAGCGGCCGGGCTCGTAGCCGCGCGCCTTCGCTTCGGGCAGGCCCGCGAACCACTCGCGGATCGGCGTGAACGCGCCGGTGTAGGTCGCGGGGTTGGATCGCGGCGTGCGGCCGATCGGCGACTGGTCGATGTCGATGATCTTGTCGATGTGCTCCAGGCCCTCGATGCGGTCGTGCGGGGCGGGGGCTTCGCTGGCGCCCGAGCGGGATTTCGGCGGTGACGTTCTTCAGGTTGTTGCCGCGCGCGTTGACGACCTTCAGCACGCGGCGGGACTTCGGCCGGCGCTCGGGGATCGGCACCACGAGTTCGCCGGAGAGATATTTTCCGGTGATCGAGTTGGCGTTGCCGATCAGGTCTTCGACCTGGCCCTGGGCGATGATGTTGCCGCCGTGGATGCCGGCGCCGGGGCCGATGTCGAGCACATGGTCGGCGGTGCGGATGGCGTCCTCGTCATGCTCGACCACGATCACGGTGTTGCCGAGGTCGCGCAGGCGGCGCAGCGTTTCGAGCAGGCGCGCGTTGTCGCGCTGGTGCAGGCCGATGCTCGGCTCGTCCAGCACGTAGAGCACGCCGGTGAGGCCCGAGCCGATCTGCGAGGCCAGACGAATGCGCTGGCTCTCGCCGCCGGAGAGGGTGCCCGAGCCGCGCGCCAGCGTGAGATATTCGAGGCCGACATCGACCAGGAACTTCAGCCGGTCGCGGATTTCCTTCAGCACGCGGACGGCGATCTCGTTCTGCTTCGGCGTCAGATGCTTCGGCAGTTCGGTGAACCATTCGCCGGCGCGCTTCACCGAGAGGTCGGAGACGATGCCGATGTGGTTGCCGTCGATCTTCACGCACAGCGCCTCGGGCTTGAGGCGGAAGCCGGTGCAGGCGGCGCAGGGGATGTCGGTGAAGTATTTCTGCAGCTCCTCGCGCGCCCACTCGCTCTCGGTTTCCTTGAAGCGGCGGTCGAGATTGGTGATGACGCCCTCGAAAGGCTTCTTGGTCTGGTAGGAGCGCGCGCCATCGTCGTAGGTGAACTTGATGTCGTCGTCGCCGGAGCCGTAGAGGAGCGCGTCCTGGGTCTTCTTGCCCAGGTCCTTCCATTTGGTGTCGAGGGTGAACTTGTAGTGCTTGGCCAGCGCTTCGAGCGTCTGCACGTAGTACGGCGATGACGAGCGCGACCACGGCGCGATGGCGCCCTTGCGCAAGGTGGCGTCCTTGTCGGGGATCACCAGGTCGGCGTCGATGTGCTGCTCGATGCCGAGGCCACCGCAGGCCGGGCAGGCGCCGAACGGATTGTTGAAGGAGAACAGCCGGGGCTCGATCTCGGAAATGGTGAAGCCCGAAACCGGGCAGGCGAATTTTTCCGAGAAGATCAGCCGCTCGGCGTTTTCGTTGCGGCCGGCGTTGGCCTTGGCGCGCTCGACCTTGCTGTCGGCGAGCTCCACCACCGCCATGCCCTCGGCGAGCTTCAGGCACTGCTCCAAGGAGTCCGCGAGCCGGGTCGAAATGTCCGGGCGCACCACCAGGCGGTCCACCACCACGTCGATGTCGTGGGTGAACTTCTTGTCGAGCGGCTTCACCTCGCCGATCTCGTGGAACGCGCCGTCGATCTTGACGCGCTGGTAGCCCTTCTTGAGATATTCGGCGAGCTCCTTGCGGTACTCGCCCTTGCGGCCGCGCACGACGGGGGCCAGCACATAGATGCGGGTGCCTTCCGGCAAGGCGAGCACACGGTCGACCATCTGCGACACGGTCTGGCTCTCGATCGGCAGGCCGGTCGCCGGCGAGTAGGGGATGCCGATGCGCGCCCACAAGAGCCGCATGTAGTCGAAGATCTCGGTGACGGTGCCGACGGTGGAGCGCGGATTCTTCGAGGTGGTCTTCTGCTCGATGGAAATGGCGGGGGACAGGCCGTCGATCTGGTCGACGTCCGGCTTCTGCATCATCTCCAGGAACTGCCGCGCGTAGGCCGACAGCGACTCCACGTAGCGGCGCTGGCCCTCGGCGTAGATGGTGTCGAACGCGAGCGACGATTTGCCGGAACCGGACAGGCCGGTGAACACCACGAGCTGGTCGCGCGGGAACTCGACGTCGACGTTTTTGAGATTGTGTTCGCGGGCGCCGCGGATCGAGATCACGCGGCGGTCCATCGCGTCCTTCGCGGAAGCAACGCGGGAGCCGGCACGCCGGCCTTTTTCAAACAGATCGTTCATGGAAACCTGACGGAATGGCGCGGCCCTGGCCACCGAAAGTAGGAAGAACAGGGAGGTTTCGCCAGTCCCGCCGCCACGCGCCATGTATGACTGTGGATGACGGGGCCGCCCATAAAAAAGGGCCGGCGCGCGGCCGGCCCCGATCCGTAAGGAACCGCGGGATCAGAACTTGTAGTTGATGCCGCCGCGCACGATGCTGGTCGTGTAGTTCACGTCGAACGGATTGCCGCCGGAACAGGCCGCGTTGCATGTCGCCTTGCCGAGATCGGCGTAGAGATATTCGATCTTGGCGGTCCAGTTGTCGACGAAGGCGTATTCGATGCCGGCGCCGGCGGACCAGCCGGTCTGGGTCTCGCTGAAGCTGCCGAAACCCAGGACCGAGCCTCTGACGCCCCCAAAGGCGAAGCCGCCGGTGACGTAGGGCAGAAAGCGGTCGAACGCGTAGCCGGACCTGGCGCGCAGGGTTCCGAGCCACTCGTTTTTGGTCTCGCAGGTTGTGAAGCAGTTGGTGGTGGCGCCCTTGACGCTGGCCCAGCCGAGGTCACCCTCCAGGCCGAACACCCAGCCGCCGAACTGCACGTTGTAGCCGGCGGTGCCGCCGAACATGCCGCCGCTGACGTCGAAATTTCCGGTGGTGGCCTGGGTGCCTTTGTCGGTCCACTCCGACTGGCCGAATGCGTAACCCGCGTTAAGGCCGACGTAGAAGCCGTTCCAGGTGAAGAACGGCACGTAGGTCGGCGTCCGCGGCATCGGCATCGGCCGCCCGCCCGGCATGTCGGCTGCGATCGCCGTGGACGCTGCAAGAGCCAGTACGCCAACAACCGCAAGCAACAGTCGCTTCATGGTGATTTCTCCGCCTGCTTGCGCGTTGTCCGGTCGTGTTTGGGATGACCTCGCCGAACTGCGCAGCTTGTGGATTATGTGAGTCGCTCAAAACGCGCGCGGAAAAAATTGGACCGGCCGTAATGGGATATGACGGGAGAGCGCTGTGGGTAATCGTGACGGCGGTCTGTGGACGGCGGTGGAAAACCTCTCAGCGCTTGCAATACGGACAAACGCCGTGATAAGAACAAAACAAGAACTTGGCGGCACGGAGTTCCACCGTGGAACCGGCGCCCTTGTGGATAAGTGAAATGCCTGTGGGCCTACCGGCGGCGCGCGTTGCGCCGGCCTTCGGTTTCGGGCGGTAAGTAACTAACTAGACATCCGCGCGGCGCTGCGGAGCAGGAGAACGTCATGGCAGGCTCAGTGAACAAGGTCATTCTGATCGGCAATCTCGGCGCGGACCCGGAAATCCGCCGCACCCAGGATGGCCGTCCGATCGCCAACCTGCGGATCGCGACCTCGGAGAGCTGGCGCGACAAGTCGTCGGGCGAGCGCAAGGAAAAGACCGAGTGGCACCGCGTCGTGATCTTCAGTGAAGGGCTCTGCAAGATCGCCGAGCAGTATCTGAAGAAGGGCTCGAAGGTTTACATCGAAGGCCAGCTGCAGACGCGCAAATATAACGACAAGGACGGCGTCGAGAAGTACTCGACCGAAATCGTGCTGCAGAACTTCAATTCGACGCTCACCATGCTGGATACGCGGAGCGGCGGAGGCGGCGGAATGTCGGACTCCGACAATGACTTCGGTTCGCAGAGCGCGGCGCCGGCCCGCAAGCCGGCGATGGCGGGCGCGGGCGCCAAGCGCGGCGGCGATATGGACGACGAGATTCCGTTCTAGCAGCCTGGGTTATAGTTTTCCGCTGTCATTCCGAGATGCCGCGAAGCGGCAGCCCGGAATCTGGAGAAGCAGGGAATTCCATATTTCTGATTCCGGGTTTGCGAGCTTCGCTCGCGCCTCGCAATGACATCTCGGGTTTTAAGC
>JAPLPD010000103.1:0-22074 GCA_026400395.1 Alphaproteobacteria bacterium
AATGGCCAGATCAGCCCCTCGACCACCGTTCGGGCTGGCCGAACAGCCGGTAATGCGTCGGCACCTCGCGTCGGTCTTGTGGCAAGGCCGTAAAACGCCAATACTCACGCCAGTTCGGGAGTCATCTGGAGAATCCCGGCTTAGGAGGATCGCGAAGTGGTTGAAAAGATTCCGATGACCGAGGCGGGTCATACCGTGCTTGAGACCGATCTCAAGCACCGCCAACAGGTCGAGCGTCCGCGCATCATCCAGCAGATCATGGAAGCGCGCACCCATGGCGACCTGTCCGAAAACGCGGAGTATCACGCGGCCAAGGAGCAGCAATCGCTCAACGAGGGCGCCATCGCGGAGCTGGAGGACAAGCTTGCGCGCGCCGAGATCATCGACGTCTCCAAGCTCAGTGGCGACACCATCATGTTCGGCGCGACCGTGACGCTGGTCGATGAAGACACCGACAAGAAGCAGGTTTGGCAGATCGTCGGCGAGCCCGAGGCCGATGCCAAGAAGGGCCGTATCTCGATCACCTCGCCGCTGGCGCGGGCGCTGATCAACAAGAAGAAAGGCGAGTCCGTCGAGGTGGTAACGCCCGGCGGCGCCAAAGCCTACGAGATCACCAAGATCGATTGGAAGTAAGGCGGTGGCCGGATCGAGCGGTTTAAAAGACGCCTCGATCTGACCGACGTTCAGCCTTGCCAAGCCACAACCGTTGGCCGTTACCGCCGGGCTTGTCCCGGCGGTTACCGTTTACGCACAACGTCAAATCCCTCATCGCCGGGATTGTCCCAGCCGTCCGCGTCTTGCTTAGCTGGCAAGAATAAGTGACTGCCCGCGTCGAACGCGGGCATGACGTGGGCGGAGCGGCAATGAAATTCGGCATCTTCGACAACATCGGCCACTTGGGCCACTTGGGCCACATCGGCCACTCGGGCCACTCGGAGCACTGGGCGTGCCGCTCGGGCCATTCCATTCCGGCAACCATGCCGTCATTCGCGAAACAGTCATGAACCTTACCGCCCCAGCCGGCGACCAACCGAGGGAAACTGGATTCAGGGGAACCCTGCGCCGTCTTACGATCGCCGCCGCGCTGCTGGCGCTGATCGGCGCGGCCGCACCGGCATTGGCCCAGTCTTCGCTTCAGAAAGACGCCACCACCTGCACCACCGAGACCAGCCCGGCGGACGCCGCAATCAGCGCCTGCAACTGGCTGATCGCCACCCGCAAGCTGTCGCCCGCGATGGTCGGCACCATCCATTTCTGGCGGGCCGTCGCCTACAACAAGAAGGGCGATTATGTCCGCGTCATCGAGGACGCGACCGCCTCGCTCAAGATCGATCCGAGCCAGGTGGCGCTCTACAATCTGCGCGGCTCGGCCTACTACGACCGCGGCGAGTACGACATCGCCATCGCCGATTTCAACGACGCCATCCGCATCGGCCTGCCGCACCAGACGATCCTGCACAACCGCGGCAACGCCTACCGATCGAAGGGCGATTACACCCGCGCCATTGCCGACTATGACAAAGCGATCGCGCTCAGCCCGAGAGACATGCCGTTTTCATACCAGAACCGTGGCGCCTCCAAGCAGGCGCTCGGCGACCTCGATGGCGCGCTGACCGACATCAACGAGGCAATCCGCAGCAACCCGAAGATGCCGTCGGCCTACATCAACCGCAGCACGCTGTGGCGCATCAAGGGCGAATACGACCGCGCCATCGCCGACGATGACGAAGCGATCCGGCTCGCCAAAAGCGGCATCACCGCGCCGACACTGACGCCGCCCGGAAGCTGGCTGATCAACGCGCATGTGACGCGCGGCCTCGCCTACGAGGCCAAAGGCGACCTTGCGCATGCACGATCCGATTTCAACACCGCGCTCGCAATGACCGCCGTGGATGCCGGCAGCAAGTCGAGCCTCGCGACCGCCAAGGCGAGGCTCGCCGTCATCGCCGGGGCGGACAGCGCGCCCGTGCCGCCGCCGGCGGGCGACGGCGCCCGCCGCATCGCACTGGTGATCGGCAATGGCGCCTACGCGGCGGTCAGCCACCTGCCCAATCCCCCGAACGACGCGCGCACCGTGGCGAAGGGGCTGCGCGCCATCGGCTTCGATGTGTCGGAGGGCATCGACCTCGACCGCGCGGCGATGGAGAAATTATTGCGCGAGTTCATGCGCAGCGCGCTGACCGCGCGCACGGCGGTCGTGTTCTATGCGGGCCACGGCGTGCAGATCAATGGACAGAACTATCTGCTGCCGATCGACATCAAGACCGACACGGTGAGCGATCTCATCTCGGGCATGACGGACGTGGATACGCTGCTCGCCGGCCTCGATGGCCAGATCCGCACCAACATCATCATTCTCGACGCCTGCCGCGACAATCCGCTTTCGAAGGCGACGGAGGCCGCAAACTCCGGCCGCTCGATCCAAGTGCGCTCGGGTCTGGCCGCGCCTGGCGCGCTCGGCGCGGGCGCGACGGCAGGCGCCGGCACCCTTCTCGCTTTTGCGACCGCCCCCGGTCAGGTCGCGCTCGATGGCGACGGCAGTAGCGCCAACAGCCCGTTCACCACGGCGCTGGTGCGCCATCTCGCGACGCCCGGCCTCGAGGTGCAGCAGATGCTGACGCGCGTGCGCGCCGAGGTCGTCGCATCGACCAACAACAAACAGGTGCCGTGGTCGAATTCCTCGCTGCTCGGCGAAGTGTTTCTGGCGGGGAAGCAGTAGGCCCGTGGAGTACCATGGTTGCGGTGGAATCTAGACGTTGCCCTTCAACTCCATCGGCACCATGGCGGCGTCCTTCGGCGTGCGCAGCGTCAGCGACGTCTTGACGTTTCGCACGTGCGGCGCGCCGGTCAGTTCGGCAACGAAGGTCTGAAAGGTTTTCAGGTCCGGCGCTACGCACTTCAGCACGAAGTCGATCTCGCCGGACAGCATCCAGCACTCCCGGACAAGCGGCTCCTTGCGGACGAAGTCCTCGAACGCCGCAAGGTCGGGTTCCGCCTGGCTTGAAAGGTGGACCATGGCGAACACGGTGACCTCGTAGCCGAGCAGCTTTTCGTCCAGCAGCGCTCGGTAACCCTTGATGAAGCCCGCCTCCTCCAGGGTCCGGACTCGGCGAAGGCAGGGCGGCGCCGATATGCCGACCCGCCGCGCCAGTTCGACATTGGTGATGCGGCCGTCGTCCTGCAGTTCCTTGAGGATTTTCCAGTCAATGGCGTCGAGTCGGGCGGACATGCGGATTCCGGTCATGGCGAGGGGGCTAATGCGACCATTATCCCTCGCCCGGGACCGTGATGAAAGATTGTTGCGCGAAATATTATTTCGCTGCGGCAAGAAACCCCGGTGGGGAGGGCCCTGAACAAGGGTTGCGTATCTTGCATAGCTCGCCTGAACCCTTAAATTGGGTCCGGGGGATGCGTCGGCTGACCTAAAGGTCGCCTAATTCCCTCTCCGTGCGGCAGACCCAGTATTTGCCTGGATTCAGGGACCTCTACTAATGGCTGAAACCATCCAATCCAAGCTCGTCATCATCGGTTCCGGCCCCGCGGGCTACACCGCCGCCATTTATGCGGCCCGAGCCATGCTACAGCCGATCCTGATTCAGGGCATCCAGCCCGGCGGCCAGCTCACCATCACCACCGATGTGGAGAACTATCCCGGCTTCGCCGACGTCATCCAGGGCCCCTGGCTGATGGAGCAGATGCAGAAGCAGGCGGAGCACGTCGGAACCCGGATCGTCACCGACCACGTCAACGACCTCGACCTGACGCAGCGGCCGTTCCGGCTGAGCTGCGATTCCGGCACCGTCTACGTCGCCGAAGCCGTTGTGCTGGCGACCGGCGCCCAGGCGCGCTGGCTCGACCTGCCGTCAGAGCAGAAGTTCAAAGGCTACGGCGTCTCCGCCTGCGCCACCTGCGACGGCTTTTTCTACAAGAACAAGGAAGTCATCGTCGTCGGCGGCGGCAACACCGCGGTGGAAGAGGCGCTGTTCCTCACCAACTTCGCATCCAAGGTGACCGTGGTGCACCGCCGCGATCATTTCCGCGCCGAGAAAATTCTGCAGGATCGCCTGTTCAAGAATCCCAAGGTTAACGTGATCTGGGACAACGCGTTGCATGATGTGGTCGGCAGCGACAATCCGCTGAAGGTGCGCGGCGCCGTGCTGAAGAACGTCAAGACCGGCGCGACGCAGGAGATGACCGCCGACGGCGTGTTCATCGCCATCGGCCACTCGCCTTCGACGGAACTGGTCGCCGGCAAAATCAAGATGAAGCCAAACGGCTACGTCTGGACCGCACCCTATTCCACGGCGACTTCGGTGCCCGGCTTGTTCGCCGCCGGCGACGTCGCTGACGACATCTTCCGCCAGGCGGTGACCGCGGCGGGTCTTGGCTGTATGGCCGCGCTGGAATCGGAGCGATTCAT
The DNA here is from genome assembly GCA_026400395.1 of Alphaproteobacteria bacterium. GTDB lineage: Bacteria > Pseudomonadota > Alphaproteobacteria > Rhizobiales > Xanthobacteraceae > Z2-YC6860. The sequence continues at coordinate 4,421 of JAPLPD010000103.1, forward strand.
CGCGCACCACGGCGCACAACAGCAGCACGCAGCGGAGTAGAACGCGCCCCATGGCGAACGGAAAAAAAGGAATGGACTGGGACAAGCTGAAGGTGTTCCACGCCGCGGCTGAAGCAGGTAGCTTCACGCACGCGGGTGAGCAGCTTGGGCTGTCGCAGTCGGCGGTGTCGCGGCAGGTCAGCGCGCTCGAACAGGAATTGTCGGTCTCGCTGTTCCACCGTCATGCCCGCGGCCTGATCCTCACCGAGCAGGGCGAACTGCTGTATCGCACCGCCCACGACGTGTTCATGAAGCTCGAGGCGGCGCGCACCAAGCTCACCGACAGCCGTGAGAAGCCGCATGGCGAGTTGAAGGTGACGACCACGCCCGGCATCGGCATCCATTGGCTGACGCCGCGGCTCGGCGAATTCATGGACCTGTTCCCCGACATCCGCATCACGCTGATCACCACCGACGAGGAACTCGATCTCTCCATGCGCGAGGCCGATGTGGCGATCCGCCTGCGCCAGCCGACGCAGCCCGATCTGATCCAGCGCAAGTTGTTCTCGGTGCATTTCCACGCCTATGCGTCGGCGGATTATCTCAAGCGTGCCGGAACGCCGCGCACGCTGGAGGAACTCGACACCCATCGCATCATCGTGCTTGGCGGCTCGACGGTGCCGGTCTATCTGCAAAACCGGAACTGGCTGACCGAGTCCAACCGCAGCGGCAAAGGGCCGCGCGAGCCGCGTCTGGTCATCAACAATATCATGGGACTTTTGCGCGCCTGCCAGCGCGGTCTCGGCGTTGCGTTATTGCCGGACTATCTGGTCGAAGAAAACGTCGGGCTGGTGCAACTGTTCGGCGAAGAGGAAAGTCCGGCGCTCGATGCGTTCTTCGTCTATCCGGAAGAACTCAAGTCGGTGGCGCGCGTGCAGGCGTTCCGCGACTTTCTGGTCAGCAACGCTCAGCGCTGGAGTTTCTGAGGACCCGCGGCGAAGTCATTGCAGCGAAACGCGGAAATTTTTTAGGGCCGTATTCGCAATTGCACGGGCCGCATGGCAGACATGCTGCCCACTGCTTTTTGACCAAGCCGCATGGCTGGCATGCGGGCCTTTCCGTTGTCCGTGCCTGCGCCTCGCACCATTATTTCTGAGTGCTGTCGGCGCTGGGTTGTCGCATCCCCCAGATTAGCCAGCCAGGTGCCGGCAGCCTGTTTCCCTCTGGAAGATGTTTGTCGGCCACCCGCGCCGACATGACTGAGCCGGGCCCGAAAGGGCCCGGCTTTTATTTTGCGTCAATTGCGCGTGGCCTATGCGTCAAGCCCACAGCCGCTCTTTGCCTTCCATGCCCTTGTAAAGCTCGGCGACATATTCGCCGTAACCGTTGTAGAGCAGCGTCGGGCGGCGCTCGCCGGTGCCGATCAACTCCTCGGTCGCCTGGCTCCAGCGCGGATGCGGCACCTCCGGATTGACGTTGGCCCAGAAGCCATACTCCGACGACTGCAGATCTTCCCAATAGCTCTTCGGCCGCTTGTCGGTGAACGTCATCCGCACGATCGACTTGATGTGCTTGAAGCCGTACTTCCAAGGCACCGCAAGACGAATGGGCGCGCCGTGCTGCTTCGGCATCGGCTTGCCGTAGGCGCCGGTGGCGAGGAACGCCAGTTCGTTGGTCGCCTCCGCCATGGTGAGCCCTTCGACGTAGGGCCACGGAAACCACGACTGCTTCTGTCCCGGCGCGATCGACTTGTCGAGGAAGGTCTCCATCCGCACGTAGGTCGCCGACGACAGCGGCTTTGCCATCTCGACGAGCTTCTTCATCGGAAAGCCCGACCACGGCACCGCCATCGACCATGCCTCGACGCAACGGTGGCGGTACAACCGTTCTTCGACGCCGAACTTGCGAACGAGATCGTCGATGCCGATCTCCATCGGCCTTTCGATCATGCCGTCGAGCTTGATCGTCCACGGCCGGATCTTCAGCGCCTGCGCCTGCTTGGTGACCTGCTTGCTCGAATTGAACTCGTAGAAATTGTTGTAGTTGCCGTTGATCTTCTCGTCGGTCAGCGGACGGTCGAGCGTGAACGCCTCGTTCCTCTTGGCCGGGTAGAGATCGATGCTCGGATCGGGCGTGTCAGTGATGCGTTGAGCCAGCGCGATCTGCGGCGTGAGCCCGGTCGCCGCGGCGCCCGCGGCCACGCCGAGAAACGCCCGGCGATTGAAGAACATATGCTCAGGGGTGGCGTGGCTTTCGGGCATTTCCCAGCCACGGCGGCGAATAACGTTCATATTTATCCCTCCGGATATGAGGAAGGAGTACGGCCCTCCCGGATCACAGGCAAGTCACGGATGCGGGAGCCGTGGCATCCGCATATGGCGGCGGCGCGTCAGGCCGCCATGCGCCTCGCCGCGACGATCTGGTCGGCTGTCTTGCCGGTCAATTCGGCCATGTGGTCGAACTTGAAGGTGAACGAGCCGACCCCGGCGGTCGCCGAGCGCACCTCGATGATGAGATCGCCGATCTCAGACTCGGGCATCCTGGCGCGCACCACGTCCCAGCCGTCCCACCCCTCGCGGGTATCGAAGCCGAGAATCTGGCAGCGCCGGCCGGACAGGATCGCATTCATCTTCGCGGTCGCGTCGGCCGGGCAGACGATCTCGACCAGATAAATCGGTTCGAGCAGCACCGGCTGGCATTGCGGCAGGCCCTCGACGATGCCGATGCGGGCGGCGGTCTGGAACGCCATGTCGGACGAGTCCACAGTGTGGTACGAGCCGTCGATCAGCGCGACCGCCACATCGACCACCGGAAAGCCGAGCGGGCCGTGCTTGAGCGCGTTGATGACGCCCTCCTCCACCGACGGGATGTAGTTGCGCGGCACCACGCCGCCGCTGATCTTGTCCTCGAACTTAAAGCCCGCGCTGCGCGGCAGCGGTTTGATGTCGAAAACCACGTCGCCAAACTGGCCGTGGCCGCCGGACTGCTTCTTGTGCCGGCCGCGAACCTGGACAGGTTTGCGGATCGACTCTCTGTAGCCGACCGATGGCCGCCCGGTGCCGATGGCGACTCCGAAGCGCACGGCAAGCTTCTCGGCGGCGACGCGCAGATGCATCTCCCCCTGTCCCCACATCACCACCTCGTGGGTGTCAGCGTTGTGGACGAGATGGATCGAGGGGTCCTCCTCGACCAGCTTGTGCAGCGCCTGGCCGAGTTTGACGTCGTCCTTGCGGTCTTTCGCCGCGACCGAGATCGCCAGCACCGCCGCGTGCGGCTCAACTGCCGTCAATGCGATGGGTGCCTGTTTGCCGGACGAAAGCGTGTCGCCGGTCTTGGCGTATTCGAGCTTGCCGAACCCCACCGTTTCGCCGGCCGCGGCCGGGCCGCGCTTTTCGGGCGTCTGGCCGATGAGCTTAAACGTGCCGGACACCCGGCCGGCCTCCCGCTCGGGTGAAGCCAGCGTGACGCCGTCGCCGATCGGGCCGTTCAGCACGCGGGCGATCGACATCTTGCCGGCGTGGCCGGTGTTGTGCGTCTTGATCACATAAGCCAGCGGATCGCCGATCTTGACGCCCAGCCGCTTGGCGGTCGACGCCACATCGGGCGCCTCGTGGCGCAGCGCCTTGAGCAGCCGCAACACGCCGTTGGTTCGGGTGGCGACGCCCATCAGCACCGGCACCACCAGGCCATCGCGCAATTCGCTGGCGAGATCGTCGAACACCTTGTCGCGCGGCGGCGGAATGTCGCCGAGCAACTGTTCCATCAGTTCGTCGTCGTGGTCGGCGAGCTTCTCCAGCATCGAGAAGCGTGCGTCCTTGCTGCGATCGAGATTTTCTCCCTCCAGCGGAATGACCTCGGACGGCGCGTGCTCCTTGTAGACATGGACCCGCTCCAGAGCGAGATCGACAAAACCGGTGACGATCCCCTTCTGCGTGATCGGGAGCTGACGCATCACCAAAGGCTTGCGCGACGCCGGCTGCAGGATCTGCAGTGCTTCCATCACCTTGGTCTCGGCCTTGTCGATCTTGTTGAGGAATAGAAAGCGCGGGATGTTGAGCTCTTCGAGTTCACGCAAAATAAGCTGAAGCTGCGGCACCTTCTTCTCGTCGGCCTCGCACACCACCACGGCGGCGTCGACCGCGGGCAATGCCGCGCGCATGTCGTGGAGGAATTCGACGGAGCCGGGGCAATCGATAAACGTGTAGCTGTCGTCCATGAAGGTCGTGGTGGCGACCGTGAGTTCGACGCTCATCTTGTGATGGCGCGCCTCGCGGGAGGCATCGCCGACGCTGGTTCCCGCTTCGACGGTGCCCTGACGCGGGATCGCGCCGGTGCGCGCCAGGATCGCTTCGAGCAGCGTGGTTTTTCCGGATTGAAATGGGCCCACCAGCGCGATGCACCGGGGACCCTGGGCTCTTGTGCCGTGATTGCCGTTATTTCCAGCCGTCATCGAAGCCTCCCTGTGGCGCCGCACGACCGGATGCATCCGGCCGCAATTCCTGACGCCGGAATCCGATGGTCTCAGGGGATTGTGGCGCTGGCAAGAGCCGGCGCGGAGGCAAAACAGCTCAAATGGGAGCCGCCGCCGGAGCTGAGCGCGCGGGCTTGCCGGCAAACACTTGCATGATTTCGCGGGCGAAGCGACGCAACTGGGGCGGCCCGCCGTTCAGCGTCAGGATGACGTATTCGACGCCGAACTCGCGCATCTTCTCCAGCGTCCGGCACACCTCGTCCGGCGTCCCGAAGAGGGCATGCGCTTCGGTGCCCTCCGGCGACTCCGCATAGGCCAGCACATGCGACCCCGTCCCGGTGCCGGGAGCACGCGCGACCGAAATCGTTCGCCTTGTCCACGCCGACTGCCGTTCACGCGCGGCTTCGGCTTCGGAACGATTGTCGGCAACGTAGCCCTGCCGTGCGACCGCAACCCGGCCGGGCCCCTCAAGCCCGCTGGCCTGCCGCTCGGCCCGGTAGAGCGCGATGCGCTGGCCCAGCAGTTCCGGCGAGGCATACTGGTCGAGGATCAGATTGAAGCCGCGCTTCGCCGCGCGGCGGATCGACGCTTCGCTGCCAGCCGCGACCCAGAATGGCGGATGCGGACGCTGCGACGGCGGCGGCTCGACCACGATGTCGTCGAATTGCCAGAACTTCCCGCGGTGCGAGAAGCGCTCCCGCGACACGAAAGCCCTGGTCATCACCTCGACGGATTCCTCGAAGCGCTGCTCGGCCTCCTCCATCGGAATACGGAAGCCGGTAAACTCGTTGTGGCGGTAGCCCTTGCCGATGCCGAAATCGAACCGGCCATTTGAAATCTGATCCAGCGTCGCCGCCTGCTCCGCGAGCAGCACCGGGTTGTGCCAGGGCAGCACCAGCACGCCGGTGCCGAGCCGCAAGGTGGTGGTGCGCATGGCGAGCGCGGTCTGCAGAATCAGCGTCGCGGAAACCTGGTTCCAGCCTGTGAAGTGATGCTCGACCAGGAAGCTCGAACGGTAGCCGAGCGCCTCCGCTTCCACCGCGTAGTCGAGATAATCGCGGAAGCCCTGACCTGTCTCAGGGCCGAGATCCTGGGTGCTGGCCTGGGCCGAGCCGAAGATTCCGAATTGCATCAGCAACCCTATCCACAAACGGCGGTCAGCGGGAATCCGCTTTGAGGGGACGAATGACGATCGAAGGCCCGGTGACGGGCTGCGGCTTCCATTCGCGCGCCATCTTTTGCGCGTCCGCGATTTCCGCAGAAGTCATGCGCTGCAGGGCAAGTCCGAGGTTGGTCGCCGCGACCGAGTTGCCCGACGCCGCGGACAGGCTGAACCACATATGCGCCTGGACGAGATCGGTCGGAATGCCTTGGCCGGTCGCGTACATGATGCCAAGATTGTTCTGCGCCAATGCCTCGCCCTGATCGGATGCCTGCCGATACAACCGCACAGCCTCGACGAAATCCTGCGCGACCCCCAGACCCTTCTGGTACATGCCGGCAAGATTGTTCTGAGCCGGCGCGTAGCGCTGATCGGCAGCGATCCGGTACCAGCGCACCGCTTCGGCGTGGCTCTGCGGAACGCCAAGGCCGTTCTGGTACATGCTGCCGAGATTATACTGCGCTTCGACATAATCCAGTTCGGCGGCGCGGCGATACCACTTCGCCGCCTCGACGAGATTGATCGGAACGCCGAGCCCCTTCTGGAACATGACGCCGAGATTGATCTGCGCTCCGCCGAAGCCCTTGGCGGCGGCCAGGCGATACCACTTCATCGCCTCCGCATAGTTCTGCGGCGTGCCCCGGCCGAACTCATAAAGGATGCCGAGTTGAGCCTGCGCTGTGGTGTGGTCGGCCTCGGCGAGCGGATGGAGCAGCTTCAGCGCAGCCGCATAATCGCCGCGCGCCAGCGCCTTTTCCGCATCCTCGAATGGATCGGCGAGAACGGCATTGGCCAGCCCCAGCACGATCGATGCGGCCAGCAGCATGCTCCGCAACACCGCCGCCGGATGCCGCAACGCCAGGTTCACGCTCAGAACCTCGGAATATCCGGAAACGCCACCCGGCCCGCGTGTACGTGCAGACGGCCGAGTTCCGCACAACGGTGCAAGGTGGGAAATACCTTGCCGGGGTTGAGCAAGCCTTTCGAATCGAAGGCGCACTTCACGCGCTGCTGCTGGTTCAGGTCGATCTCGCTGAACATCACCGGCATCAGATCGCGCTTCTCAACGCCGACGCCGTGCTCGCCGGTCAGCACGCCGCCGACCTCGACGCAGAGCTTGAGGATTTCGGAGCCAAACGCTTCCGTCTTATCCAACTCGCCCGGCACGTTGGCATCATACAGAATCAGCGGATGCAGATTGCCGTCGCCGGCGTGGAATACGTTGGCGACGCGAAGCCCGTAGTGCTCGGACAGCTCGCGGATGCGCTTGAGCACAAGCGGCAGCTTGGCCCGCGGTATGGTTCCATCCATGCAGTAGTAGTCCGGCGAGATGCGGCCGACCGCCGGGAATGCCGCCTTGCGCCCGGCCCAGAACAGCAGGCGCTCCTCCTCGGAGGTGGAAACCTTCAGCGTCGATGACCGGCAATCTTTGGCGATGGCGGCAACGCGTTCGATCAGATGATCGACCTCGGCCGCGGGCCCATCCAGTTCGACTATCAGCAACGCCTCGACGTCGAGCGGATAACCGGCGTGGACGAACTGCTCGGTCGCGTGGATCGCAGGCTTGTCCATCATCTCCATGCCGCCGGGGATGATGCCCGCGCCGATGATACGCGAGACGCATTCACCGGCGTCCTCGGCGCTCGGAAACCCGACCAGAACCGCGCGCGCGGTTTCCTGCTTCTTCAGGAGCCGCACCGTCACTTCGGTCACCACGCCGAGCAAGCCCTCCGACCCCGCAACAATGCCGATCAGATCGTAGCCGTCGGAGTCGAGGTGCTTGCCGCCCAGGCGCAACACCTCGCCGTTCATCAGCACCATTTCCACGCCGAGAATGTTGTTGGTGGTCATGCCGTATTTCAGGCAATGCACGCCGCCGGAATTCTCCGCCACGTTGCCGCCAATGGTGCAGGCGATCTGCGACGACGGATCGGGCGCGTAATAGAAGCCGTCGTCCTGGACCGCCGTGCTGATGGACAGATTGGTGACGCCGGGCTCGACCACGGCAACGCGATTGGCGAGGTCGATCTCCCGGATGCGGTTGAACTTGCCCATGCCAAGGAGAATACCATCGACCAATGGCAGCGCCCCGCCGGAGAGCGAGGTGCCGGCCCCGCGCGGCACCACGCGGACGCCATTGTCGTGGCAGTAGCGCAGCACCCCCGACACCTGGTCGGTGGTCGCCGGCAACACCACGACCATCGGCAGTTGCTTGTAGGCGGTGAGCCCATCGGATTCATAGGGCCGCATGGCGCGCTCGCCCGAGATGACGCCCTCGCCCGGCACGATCGCCTGCAAATCGGCAACGATCTGCGCGCGGCGCGCGAGCACCGCCTCGTCGGCGGCAGGCATAATGACGGACATGTGCGACCCAAATCCGGTTTAGAGCGTTGAACTACCGGTAAGGGTGATTGTACAACCCCCCGGTCCAAGCCGAAATGGTTTTGGGGCATATATGGAGCAAAGCTTATGAAATCGCTGGTATTGGCGGTGTTGGCGCTCGCCGCAACGGTCGGGCTGGCTAGAGCGCAGGATGTGAGCGAAGGCGAACGATCGTTCCGTAAATGCGGCCCCTGCCACTCGGTGGGAGAAGACGCGCGCAACAAGGTCGGTCCGGTGCTCAATGGCCTGGACGGCCGCAAGTCCGGCACAGCCGCCGACTACAACTACAGCGAGGCGAACAAGAAGGCTGAGATCACCTGGAACGAAGCGTCCTTCAAGGAATACATACAGAATCCGATGGCCCGGGTCCCCGGCACCAAGATGGCCTTCGCCGGCATCAAGAATGAGAAGGAAATTGGCGATCTCTGGGCCTACCTGAATCAGTTCAAGGCCGACGGCAGCAAGAAATAGCGACCTCTCAGAACCATTTTTAACCGGTTTCGCCGTTCAGCCTCCGGCCGGTGGCGGCTAACGGCTACCTTCCGCCGTCAGAGTTACCGAGCGGGCGAGCGTTCCTGGTTGGCACCGGGATTGCACGTGGATTGCACGCGAGCGATTGCAGATGAATGGTGGCGGTGGCTCGTTGCCTCCAACAACGAGCGCAGGCGGGCGGAATCCGCATTTGGCAGCGACGCAATCGCGGGCCGGTACTGGTTTACCAAGGTGATCATTGAGCCCTGACCCCTCGACGAAGCCTGCGGCCAAATCCAGTTCGTTCGCGGCCATGAAGTCGCGGCCCTATCGCGCACAGTTTATCGCCTTCGTGCTGGCGATGATGGCCGACAACGTCGAGCACGTGATCAGCTATTGGGTGGTCTTCCAGAAGTTCCAGTCCCCGGCCCTGGCCGGCTTCGCGGTGCTGTCGCACTGGCTTCCGTTTCTGCTGTTTTCCGTCGCCGTCGGCGGCCTGGCCGATCGCGTCGATCCGCGCCGCATCATCCAATGCGGCATGGGCCTTTTCATCGTGGCCTCGGCGGGATGGGGCATTTTGTTCATCACCGACACGCTTCAGATGTGGAGCGCGATGCTGCTTCTGGTGATCCACGGCTGCGCCGGCGTACTGTGGCAGACGCCGAACCAATTGCTGCTCTACGACATCGTTGGCCCGGACGATCTGCCGAGCGCCGTGCGAATGAACGCGATGGCGCGCTATCTGGGCGTCCTGGTCGGCCCCGCGGTGGGCGGCGGCATCATGCTGGCTCTCGGCCCATCGCACGGCATTATTCTCAATACGCTGTTTTACCTACCGATGCTGCTCTGGCTGTTCTGGGCGCCCTCCGGCGCCAAGGGCGCCGCACCGCGACGCCTCGCGGTCCGCGGCTTGGCCGACATCGTGCAGACCATCCGCGCCATCGGCGCGCACCGGGTCCTGACCTCGATGACGCTGCTCGCCGGAGTGACATCCTTCATGGTGGGCAACGCCTACAACGCCCAGATGCCGGGCTTCGCCCACGATCTCGGGCACGGCGATCCGGACGTGTCCTACAGCATGCTTCTGGCCGCCGACGCAGCCGGCGCGGTGCTCGCGGGCATCGTCCTGGAATCGTGGGGGCGGCTGAAGACCACACCACAGACAGCCATCGTCCTGGCAGTCCTTTGGTGCCTGTCGTTGCTCGCGTTCGCATCGGTGGGGATTTACTCGCTTGCGATCGCATTGCTGTTTGCCGCGGGATTTTTCGAACTGTCGTTCAACACGATGGCGCAGACCCTGGTGCAATTGAATGCGCCCGCCGAAATTCGCGGCCGCGTCGTCGGCCTGTTCAACATGGCCGGGCTCGGCATGCGGGCCTTCAGCGGCGTCACCGTGGGCATCGGCGGCGCAGCGATCGGAATACATTGGTCACTCGGCTTGTCGGCTGCCGTGCTGCTGGCCTTTCTGTTCTTGGTGTATCGCCGTGTGGGAAACAACCGTTGAGACCGGCGCGGGTCGTGGCGGCGAGTTCCAGGCGAGTTTCGAGCGGAACTTTTTAGCCACTCAGGCGTCATTGCCGGACGACCGTCCGGCCCCGCCGGGCACATCACGCTGAAATTCAACGCGGGCTCGTTCCCCGACCACCCGAATTCATCATTTTGTTCCCACGTGCAGACGCAACCACATCGGAAACCGGCCGAGGTGACCATGAAGGACGCTTACAGCATCGGCATCGAGGAGGAGTATTTCCTCGTTGATGCGAACACCAAGCTCGTGACCCGCGACATGCCCAAGACCTTTCTGGATATCGCCAAGAAGGCGATCAACGGCCAGACGATGGGCGAATTCCTGCAGTCGCAGTGCGAGGTGGCGACGTTGCCGCACCACGACATCCGCACCGCGCACGCCGAACTGCGCCATCTGCGCCAGACCGTGGCGAGGATCGCCGCCGATCACGGCCTCGCCATTCTCGCCGCAGGCACCCATCCGACCGCCGACTGGAGCCGCTCGCAGCAGTCCGAGGGCGAACGCTACGACGCGGTGATGGATGACCTGCAGATGATCGGCCAGCGCAACATGCTGTGCGGACTACATGTGCATGTCGAACTGCCCGACCCCGACGACCGGGTCGACGTGATGTGCCGCATGCTGCCCTATCTGCCGCTGATCATTGCGCTCGCGAATTCGTCGCCGTTCTGGCGCTCGCGGCCGACCGGCCTGATGGGCTATCGGCTTGCCGCCTATGATGAATTGCCGCGCACCGGCGTGCCGGAACTGCTGCGCACCAAGAAGGAGTTCGAAGCCTATGTGGATTCGCTGGTGAAGGCCGGCGTGATGCAGGACGCGAGCTACATCTGGTGGTCGATGCGGCCTTCGCTGAAGCATCCGACCCTGGAGCTGCGCGCGCCGGACGTTCCAACCCTGGTGGACGACTCGATCGCCATCGCCGCCCTGTGGCGATCGCTGGCGCGCCGGCTGGTCCGCAATCCCTCGCTCAACCGCGACATCAGTGCGGTGACACGCGCGATCGTGGTCGAGAACAAGTGGCGCGCTCAGCGCTACGGCGTGCACGGCAGCTTCGTCAGCGACAACGGCGCCGTGCCGGTCGCCGATTTTGTCGATCAGGTTGTCGAGGAAACCTCGGAAGATGCCGAGGCGCTCGGTTGCCTGGCCGAGATGCAGCGCTGCCGCGCGATCGTCGGTTCCGGCACCTCCGCCGATGCCCAGATGGCGGTGTTCGAAAAATTCGGCAAGTCCGCAGGCCGCGCGCGCGCACTCTCCGCCGTCACCGACTGGCTCGCAGCGACGACGCTGCAATAGCCGCTAGGCTTCGTCCGGCAGCGCGGTCTGCATCACAAGTCCGCGGGCGTGGGCATCGAGCACGCCCAGCCCGCGCAGACCAAACAGCGTGACCGCCTGCACCGCTTCGCGGGCGCGGACGTCCAAGCCCCCGGACGCCAGCGGCCCGATCAGCGATTCAAGCAGCGCACCGACCATCGACGCCGCCGCCAGCGCAGCGTCCTGCTCCGGCAGATGGCCGCCGTCGATTGCGGCGCGGATGCGCGCTTCGATCTCGCCGGCCAGCGCCTTGCGGTATTGCTGGCGCACCGCATCGGTGTCGGTATCGACGGGCTCGGCAATCACCGCCCAGGCCAGCTTGCGGTCACGCAACGCCCGCGCTGCGAATGTTGCGATCACCGCGGCCAGCGCCGAGAGCGGACCGGGCGCGGCGTCGCCGGCGCGCCGCACCGCCGCGATCTCGCGCTCGGCCACGCTTTCAACCAGCGCACCCACCAATTCGATCTTGCCGGGGAAGTAGCGATAGACGGTGCCGGCAGCAACGCCCGCCCGCGCAGCAACCGGCGCGATCTGGATCGCAGCCATGCCTCCCTCGGTCGCCGCCGTCCGCGCCGCATCGACGATGGCGTCGTGACGGGCGTGCAGGCGGCGGATCACGTTGGCGGTGCGGCGATAGGCCATGTCAAAGACTGAACAGTGATTCATCGGAAAAAGGCAACGCAAAAGTTGCCGCCCGTCGTGCGTGCCGGACTCGCTTTGCCCCTCGCACGGACCGCAAGCGGTGCTAGTCTTACCCAAAATGAGGTCGGCCGCCTCGATCCGAAAAGGATCCTGTGACAGCGCCGGTCGCAGACCAGGGAGGCCACGCCGTGAGAACAATCGGCATCATCGGTGCGCTGCTGGCGCTGTTCGCTGCGGCCGGGGCAAGTCAGGCCCAGACGGCGCCGCCCAGCTATCCCACCAAACAAGTGCGCATCATCTGCCCTTACCCGCCGGGCGGGCCGACCGATGTGATCGCGCGGCTGCTGGCGCAGAAGCTTCAGGAACAGCTTGGCGGCCAGTTCTTTGTCGAGAATCTCGCGGGTGCTGGCGGCGCGCTTGGCGCAGGCAACGCGGCGAATTCAGCGCCCGACGGCAGCACACTGCTCGTCACAACCAATGATTTCGCCGTCGGCGCCACCACCACCAAGCTGAACTACGATCCGGTGAAGAACTTCACGCCGGTCAGCATCGTCGCGTCCGCGCCGCAGGTGATCATCACTAGCCCGGACTTCCCAGCGAAGACGGTGCAGGATCTGCTCGCGCTCGCCAAGGCGTCGCCGGGTAAATACAGCTACGCCGGCATGAGTATCGGCTTCGGCCAACTCACCAGCGAGCGGTTCTTCAAGCTCGGCCTCAAGGTCGACATGATCCGCGTCCCGTTCCAGGGCGCGGCTCCGTTGATCAATTCAACGGTGGGCGGGCATACGCCGGTCGCCTTCATCGCGTTGCCGCCGGCCACGCCGCTGATCAAGGAGGGCAAGCTGCGCGCGCTCTCAGTCACCGGCAGCAAGCGCTCGCCGGATCTACCCGACGTGCCGACCACGGCGGAAGCCGGATTCTCCGGCCAGGAGTCCGATCTGCTGCTCGGTCTCGTGGCTCCCAATGGCACCCCGAAGCCGATCGTCGATCAGTTGCAAAAGGAGATCGCCAAGATCGTCGCGCTGCCCGACGTGAAGCAGCGGCTCAACACGCTGGGCTTCACGGCGGTTGCCAGCACCTCTGAGCAATACGCCGCGCAGATCAAGTCCGACTTGGAGACCTGGAGCAAGGTCGTGCAGGACCTCGGCATGAAGGTCGAATGACGGCTACGGCTTCGGGGTGGCCAGCGCCTTGGCGCGGATGCCCTCCAGGGTGAGGCCGGGCGTCGAGGCGTTGGTGTCCACCTTGAGGTGGATGATCGAAGGCATGCCGGACTTCTCGCACGCCCGGAACGCGGCGGCGAAGTCGGCGGTCTTCTCGACCGTGACGCCGAAGCCGCCGAACGCCTTGGCATAGGAGGCGAAGTCCGGATTCTTCAACGCGGTTGCGACCACACGGGTCGGATATTCACGCTCCTGGTGCATGCGGATGGTGCCGTAGTTGCCGTTGTCGGCGATGATGGTGATGAACGGCACCTCGTATTGCACGGCGGTCGCGAACTCCTGACCGTTCATCAGGAAATCGCCGTCACCGGAGAAGCAAACCACGGTGCGGTTGGGAAACGCGCGCTTCAATCCGAGCGCTGACGGCACGCCGTAGCCCATCGAACCGGAGCAAGGCGCGATGTGTGTGCCGAATTTTCGGAAGCGGTAGAACCGATGCACCCAGGCCGAGAAGTTTCCGGCGCCGGTGGTGATGAACGAATCCTGCGGCAGACTGTTGCGCAGCCACACCACGATCTCGCCGAGATTGACGCCGCCGGGCTGCGGCGTCGCCTTCTCGGTCCACTCGAGGTAATCGTCATGCGCGGACTTGGTCTGCGCGCGCCAGGAAATCTCGTTCGGCGGCTGCAGGCCCTCGAGCGCCGCGGCAAACCCGGTCGGCGCCGCGTGGATCGCCAGATGCGGATGATAGACGCGGCCGAGTTCCTCGGCGCCGGGATGCACATGAACAAGTGTCTGACGTGGCCCCGGAATATCCAGCAGCGAATAGCTCTGCGACGGAATTTCGCCGAGCCGGCCGCCGATCAGCACGATCAGGTCGGATGCCTTGATGCGGGCGAGCAGCTTCGGGTTGATGCCGAGGCCGACATCGCCCGCGTAGCTGTCGTGCAGCGAGTCGATCAGGTGGGTGCGGCGAAACGTGGTGGCGACCGGCACGGCGAAACGCTCGGCGAAGCGCGCGAGCGAAGCGGTTGCCGCTTCCGACCAGCGGCTGCCGCCGACGAGCACGATCGGCGACTTCGCCGCCCACAAAAGCTTCTGCAGCTTCGCCATGTCGGCGAGGCCGGGCCAAGTCTCCACCGGTTCGAAGGCCGGCGCGTCCGGCACCGCGACCCGCTCGACCAGCATGTCCTCGGGCAGCGCCACCACCACCGGGCCGGGCCGGCCGTTGCAGGCGGTGTAGAAGGCGCGCGAAACGATCTCCGGGATGCGCGCCGGATCGTCGATCTCGGTCGCCCATTTCGCCATGGTGCCAAACACCGCCCGGTAGTCCAGTTCCTGGAACGCCTCGCGCTCGCGCATCTCACGTCCGACCTGACCGACGAAAATGACGAGCGGTGTCGAATCCTGCTTGGCGATGTGGATGCCGGGCGAGGCGTTGGTGGCGCCGGGACCGCGCGTGCAGAAGATGACGCCGGGCCGGCCGGTGACCTTGCCGACGGCCTCCGCCGCCATTGTCGCGCCGCCCTCCTGGCGGCAGACAGTGAGCTGGATCGGACGGTCGTAGAACGCGTCGAGCGCCGCGAGATAGCTCTCACCCGGCACGCAGAAAACGTGCTGCACGCCATGCACGACGAGTTGATCGACCAGAATTTCGCCGCCCGTGCGGGTGCCGTCATTCGCGCGCAGCATTTTGAAGTCTCCCAGAATTTTCTCGCCGCCTTATAGCACACAGCGTCATCGCCGGGCTTGACCCGGCGATCCAGTTTTTCGCGAAGGCGTGGATGCCCGGGTCAAGCCCGGGCATGACGTGGCGGGGCTTACGACAAACAACTACTTCTTGATGGCCGGCATGAACTTCGCCGGCACCATGAGCGATGTCTGCTGATCCATCAGCAGGCCGGACTCGGCCAGCTTTTTCACATAATTCAGCCAGTCCGGGTCTTTCATCATTTCGGAGCGGCGCGCGGCGCGGTCGGCGGCGTCCTTGTACACCCACTGGTGCACCAGCGAGTTCATCGCGCCGGATTCCGCGAACATGTAGGTCAGCGGCTCGCCGAGGTGCTTCCACTGCGCCTTGAGGCCGTGTTCCTCGTAGATGGCCAGATGGGTGTTCATATGGCCGGGCTTGATCTTGTAGGTGCGGTGATCGACGAGCAATTCTGCCTCCCGTTTAAGCGCGTTATGGCGCGGGGGCGGATAGTCCGGGCAGCGGCGTAGCCCGGTCAACAGAATTGTGCTGAATGTCTCCCATGCTTGGCACTTTCAAATTTGGCGATCCGCGCCGCATCGCCGTCGCCTTCTGCGCCATCGGCGCGTTCCTGCACCTTTACGCGCCGCAGGCGGTGCTGCCGATGATGGCGCACGAATACGGCGTGGGCGCCGCCGACGCGAGCCTGATCATAACCGCAGGCACCCTGGCGGTCGCAGCCACCGCGCCGTTCACCGGTGCGTTGTCCGACGTGATCGGGCGAAAGCGCCTAATCGTCGCGGCGATGGCACTGCTGCTCATTCCCGCGACCATGACGGCGCTCGCTCCGACGCTTAACCAGGTGATCTTCTGGCGTTTCGTGCATGGCCTCCTGTTGCCGCCGATCTTCGCGGTCACCATCGCCTATGTGGGCGACGAGTATCCGCCCGGCGAGGCCAACGGCGTGTTCGGCGTCTATGCCTCCGCCTCCGCCATCGGCGGTTTCCTCGGCCGCTTCGTGCCCGGCATGCTGACCGAGCATGTGGGCTGGCGCGGCGGTTTTCTCGCGCTGGCCTGCGGCTCGGTGATCTGCCTGGTCATGGTGATGCTGCTGCTGCCGCCGGAACGCAAGTTCGTCCGTGCCACCAACATCGGCACGTCGCTGCGGCAGATGATGGCGCATCTGCGCAACCCGCGGCTGCTCGCCACCTTCGCGGTCGGCTTCGGCGTACTGTTCAACTTCATCGCCACGTTCACCTATCTGAGCTTCCATCTCGCGGCACCGCCGTTCAACCGCTCGCCGGCGTTCCTCGGCTCGATCTTCGTCGTTTATCTGGTTGGCTCGGTGGCGTCGCTCTATCTCGGACGCGCCATCGCCTGGCTCGGACGGCGCGACTTCGTGCTCTGCGTGCTGGCGGTGTGGGCCTGCGGCATGCTGTTCAGCCTAATCCCCTCGGTGCCCGTCATCGTATTCTGCCTCACCATTGCTTCGACCTGCGGAATTCTGGTGCAGGGCTCGTCGACCAGCTTCGTTGCCATCACCGCCAAGACCGGAACGTCCGCCGCGGTCGGGCTCTACGTCACCTCATTTTATATCGGCGGGACATTCGGCGGCTGGCTGCCGGCCCTTGCGTATGAGGCCGGCGGATGGCCCTATTCGCTCACACTGGTGATGGCCATGCTGGCGATCATGGCGCTCATCGTCGCGAAATGGTGGAAGCAATAGGACATGCGGGCAAAACAGAAGGATCGGAAAGCAACCAACCCGGCCCTGAGCACACGGCGGCTCAAGCTCGGCACGTTCCAGACCAACCTCGACAGCGGCTGTGTGATGTCCGACCTCGATGGCCGCCTGGACATCACCTGGCCCAACACAGTTGCGCTGGCGAAACTCGCTGATGAGATGGAGTTCGAGGCACTGGTCCCGGTCGCGCGCTGGCAGGGCTGGGGCGGCAAGACCAATCCGCAGGGACCGGGCTTCGAGACCTACACCTGGGCGGCCGGGATTTCCGCTTCGACGCAGAAAGCCGGTGTAGTCTCGACCTCGCACATCACCATCAACCATCCGATCATCGCGGCGAAGCAATCGGCGGCGATCGACCACATCTCGGACGGACGGTTCATCCTCAACATCGTCACCGGCTGGGTGCAGCCGGAGATCGAGATGTTCGGCCAGCCGATGCTCGGCCACGAGGATCGCTACGCCTGCGCCGAGGAGTGGATCACGATCATCAAGCGGCTGTGGACCGAGGACGAGTCGTTCGACCATGAAGGCCGCTTCTTCAAGATCAAGAAGGGCTACCTGGCGCCGAAGCCTGTCCAGTCCCCCTACCCCGCGATCATGAACGCCGGCGCCTCCGATCTCGGAAAGCACTACGCGGCCAGGCACTGCGATCTCGTCTTCACGGTGATCCGCACCGGCGGGCTGGAGGACTGCACCGCCCATGTCCAGGCGTATCATAAGCTCGCGCGTGAGCAGTACGGCCGCGACATCAAGGTCTGGACCCTGGTCAACATCGTGCAGGGCGAGACCGAGAAGGAGGCCCGCGACTTCTACAACTACTACGTCCACCAGCAGGGCGACTGGGAAGCTGCCCGGAACATGGTCAATATTTTCTCGCTGGAGACCAACAAGCGCAACGTGCCGCCGGAGCGGATGAAGCCGCTGCAGGAGGCATTCATCCAGGGCTGGGGCGGATTGCCGGTGGTCGGCACCCGCGAGCAGGTGGTCGATACGCTGGCGACCTTGTCGAAGGCGGGGCTCGACGGCCTGCTGGTGGCGTTTCCGCGCTACGAAGAGGGCCTGCGGGATTTTCGCGACAAGACCTATCCGCTGCTGAAGCAGGCGGGGCTCC
>JAPLPD010000103.1:22116-53895 GCA_026400395.1 Alphaproteobacteria bacterium
GAACAAAAGCGATCGGGGGATCAAATGACGACCGTCACGCCGGCACAATTCGAATTCCTGCGCTCGATCGACACGCCCACCGTTTGCAATCTGCTGGAGATGGTGGCGCCCGAACGGCGCGGCTTTGGCTACACGGTTCGGCATCTGCATTGTCCGTTTCCCGATCTGCCGCCGATGGTGGGCTTCGCCAAGACCGTGACCATGCGGGCGCAGGACCGCGTGCCGCTCAGCGAGGCGGGATACATGAACAAGCGGCTCGACTATCTCGACTACGTGGCCGCGCAGCCGCAGCCCGGCATCGCGGTGATTCAGGACCTCGATGATATCGTAGGATTCGGGGCGTTCTGGGGCGAGGTGCAGACCAATATCCACAAGGCGCTGGGCTGCCTCGGCACCATCACCAACGGCTCGATCCGTGACATCCCGCAGGTTGCGCCGGGCTTTCAGATGCTGGCCGGCTCGATCGCGCCGTCGCACGCCTTCGTCCATGTGGTGGACTTCGGCGGCAGCGTGAACATTCACGGCATGGCCGTGAGAAGCGGCGACCTGATCCACGCCGACCGTCACGGCGCCGTGGTGGTGCCGCTTGCCACCATCGATCCAATGAAGGAGGCCGCGCCGAAGCTCGCGGCCAAAGAAGCGCAGATCATCAACGCCGCGAAATCCGGCAAAGGCGTCGAGGCGATCAAGGCCGCGATGAAGTGAGATGGCGATGCGGACCTTATTGCGGACAACGCTGCTGATCTGTTCCATTGCGGCGCTTGCCATACCCGCGGCAGCCCAGGACAGCTCGCCGAAGAGCTCGCCGCTGCCCGAGCATCTGCCGCTCAAGGTCGAGGCATGCTTCGGCCGCAGCTACGATGCCGAACACCTGGCCCGACATCCGAAGCAGCGCGTCACCCGCTTCCACCTGTTTCGTGATTTCTCGAGGGACACCAATGCCGAGGATCCGCCCATGTCGCTCGGCGAATTCAAGGACAGTGACGGCGAAAACGACAATGTCGCTCTCTCCGCCTATGTGCGCTTCCGCGACAAGCCCGGCGTGTACAGCAACTGGCTGAGTTGCCACCGCTACGAAAGATTCGTGCGCTGCGGTGTCGATTGCGACGGCGGCGGCTTCAAGCTTCGTGAAAGCGGCAAGTCGCTTTCGCTGGAAAACGAGGGCTTCGTCGTGATCGGCGGTTGCGGCGCGACCTATGACGAGCAGGAGAACTCCGAACACGTCAGGCCCGGAACGGACGACCGGACCTTCCAGCTCGATCTGCAACCTCTGGCAGCCTGTATCGCCGAACGGGACGCGATGAAACCCGTATGGGCGAGCCTCGGCCCGCCGATCCGTGAGCGGCTCAATCGCGACGACGCAGTCTGCTTTGCCCGAAGTTACGACGCCGCGCATCTGGCCAAGAATCCGAAACAGACCGTGCGCCGGATCGCCGTACTGAAAGCCAAAGGCGTCAAGCCGGAAGCCGGGTCGTTCCCGGTCTACGGGCTGACATTCAGGATCGAACGCAAGGACGGCAAAAAGTTCGTCAAAAGCACCAATTGCCAGCCGAGCAAGTACTCCTACGCCTGCACTCACGATCCGAAGTTCGACGAGGCGCAGGACTTCTTCCTGACACGCGCCGGCGACAAGGACATCCTGCTGCGCGACAGGAAGGGCAAGTTGTCCGATTTGTTTGCGGCCAAGCTCGGTACGGAAGACCGTATCTTCAAACTGTCCGCGCAGCCGGCCAGCGCCTGCGACTTCTGACCATCCTGCGCGTATACAACTGCCCCTTGCATGAGGCCGCGGCCGCGCTCATCAAACACTGGCCGGCATCGCGTCTTGAGTTCGGGCTTTGCAGGCATATGTCGGACCGGTAAGTTTCAACCATAGCCGGTGACACCCGCAGGAGTTTTGGAATGTCCGTTCTGTTTTCGAAGGCCACGCTGGGAAATATTTCTCTGCAAAACCACCTCGTGATGTGTCCCCTTACCCGCAGCCGCGCCGTCGGCAATATCCCGAACGATCTGATGGTGGAGTATTACGGCCAGCGGGCCTCGGCCGGTCTGATCATCACCGAAGGCACGTCGCCCTCGCCGAACGGCCTCGGATACGCCCGCATTCCTGGGATTTTCTCCGACGCGCAGGTCGCCGGCTGGAAAAAGGTCACCGATGCGGTTCACGCCCGCGGCGGCAGGATATTCGTCCAGCTCATGCACACCGGCCGCGTCGGCCACCAGCTCAACCTGCCGGCCGGGGCAAAGGTGGTGGGACCGTCGGCGGTCGCCGCCGCGGGCCAGATGTTCACCGATACCGAGGGCATGAAGCCGCATCCGATCCCGGCCGCGATGACCGAGGCCGAGCTTAAAAGCACGATCGCGGAGTATGCCAAGGCCGCGACCAACGCGGTGGCTGCGGGCTTCGACGGCATCGAGTTGCACGCCGCGAATGGCTATCTGCTCGAGCAGTTCATCCGGCCAAACTCGAACCAGCGCACCGACGCATACGGCGGCTCAATCGAGAAGCGCGCCCGCTTCGTGCTCGAAGTCGCCGATGCCGCCATCGCGGCGATCGGCAAGGACAAGGTCGGCATCCGGTTGTCGCCGTTCGGCGTGTTCAACGACATGCCGCTCTATCCCGAACTGGAGGCCGACTACGGCTATCTTGCGCAGAAGCTGAACGAGAAGGGGCTCGTCTATGTCCATCTCGTCGATCATTCCGCGAACGGGGCGCCGCCGGTCCCGGATTCGATCAAGGCGACGTTCCGCAGCATGTTCAAGCGCAGTCTGATCCTGTCAGGAGGCTATGACGCCGAACGCGCCGAACGCGATCTCGCAGCCGGCAAATGCGACCTGATCGCGGTCGGCAAGGGCTTCCTCGCCAATCCGGATCTCGTCACCCGATGGAAGGATAAGGCCCCGCTCAATGCGCCCGACCCGACCACGTTCTATACGCCGGGCGCGAAGGGCTACACCGATTATCCTGCGCTGGCGGGTTAGCCCGCGCTCGGGTGCCAATGCGGCCGGTAACCGGCCGCAAGGACGCTGAGGATCGATGGCGGCGAGAGAACATCGACGCTGCCGCGTGGCAGCGGCTTGCGCGCGTCGTAGCCTGCCGGGGCCCAGTGCAGCAACGCGCCGCCGCGAAGCGCGAATGCTCCCTCACCCTCCAGGACAAGCACCGCGCCTTCCGGAAGCCGGTCGATGCGCCGCTGGTGCAGCCGCTTGGTCCGGCCCTCCAGCCGTTCCGCCTGCAGCGCGACATCGATCTCCGGCGCACTGGCCCGCACCGGCAGTCCGCGCGTGCGCGCCCAAAGTCCGGCAAAGATATCGGCATCCTTGCGGCGGCATTCGAAGCACGGCCGGTGCCCCGCGGCGAGCGCCGTCACCTCATCGAGAAAAAACAACTCGGTGTAGCTGTCGCCCCAGACGTCGCGCTGGCGACCGTTGAAATCCAGCACGCAGCAGATCCACTGCCGCGACGCCCAGCGCCGCTTCGCCAGCGTCCGTTCGTCCGTATGCATGCGGCCGCCGCGATTACCCATGAAAAGCCCGCGCGCGGACGACGCGAATAATTCGCCGAACGGGTCGACACGGTTTTGCAGCGGCATGGCGGCATACTAACCGCCTTGCGGGCTGCCGGATCAAGCGTGCTCAGCCGCCTTGGCGCCCGCTGATGCCTCCGCCCGAGCCTCCTCGGCACTGCCCAGCCCGTTGAAGAAGGCGTTGAGCGCGACCGATACGATCGCCGCCAGCAGAATCCCGGACTCCAGGAGCGGATGCAGCGCGTGCGGCAACTGCCGGAAGAAATTCGGCGCCACCAGCGGGATCATGCCGAAGCCGACGGAGACGGCCACAACGAACAGGTTGTTGCGGCTGTGGGTGAAGTCCACCTTGGTCAGGATGCGCGCCCCGGTCGCGGCAACCATGCCGAACATAACGAGGCCCGCGCCGCCGAGCACGACCAGCGGCACCGCTTCGACCAGCGCCGCCATTTTCGGAACGAGGCCGAGCGCCAGCATAATGACGCCGCCCGCCGCGCAGACCCAGCGCGAACGGATGCCGGTGACCCCGACCAGGCCGACGTTCTGCGAGAACGAGGTGTAGGGGAAGGTGTTGAAGATGCCGCCGATCACGGTCCCGAGACCGTCCGCGCGCAGGCCCTTGGTCAGCGCCGCCTGATCGATTTTGCGGTCGGTCATCTCGCCCAGAGCGAGAAACATGCCGGTCGATTCGATCATCACCACGATCATCACGAGACACATGGTGATCGATGCGACGAGATCGAACTTCGGCATGCCGAACTGGAACGGAATCACCACGTCAAACCACGGTGCGCTCAGCACCTTGTCGAAATGCATCTTGCCCATGATGCCGGCGACAACGGCGCCGGCGACGATGCCGATCAGCACTGCGACATTGGCGAGGAAGCCCGAGCCGTAACGCGTAATGGCCAGGATCACCAGCAGAACGAACAGGGCGATCCCGAGACCGTCGAGCGCGCCATAGGCCGGGTTGGCGAACTGTCCCATTTGACCGTCGACCATTCTGCCAAGTGTCGGCAGCCCGCCACCCGCCCAGTTGATGCCGACACGCATGAGCGAAATGCCGATGACGATGATGATCGTACCGGTCACCACCGGCGGGAACAGCGGCAGCATGCGGCTGATGAACGGCGCGATGATGAAGCCGAACACGCCGGCTACGATGACCGCGCCGTAGATGCCCAGCAGTCCGATCTCCGGGCTTCCGGCCATCGCCAGCATCGGCGCAACCGAAGCGAAGGTGACGCCCATCATCACCGGCAGACGGATACCGACCCCCGGGAAGCCCACCGCCTGAATCAGCGTGGCGATACCGCAGGCGAACAGGTCGGCATTGATCAACACGGCGATCTGTTCCGGCGGCAGCTTGAGCGCCCGGCCGATGATCAGCGGCACCGCCACGGCGCCGGCGTACATGACCAGCACATGCTGCAGGCCGAGCGTGAAAAGTCGCGGTAGTGGAAGGATTTCGTCGACTGGATGAACGGATGTCGCCACGGCAGCCCCCTGTTTTAAGCCGCCTCCCCAGGCGGCTTTAGCCTGCCTTTTAATTCAAGGATCGTGCCAGATAACTCCCGATCCCACCACGCCATCGTAGCCCAGGGCACAACAAAACGCAAGCCGGAGGGGCGGGCGTTTGCCGATATTCGATCGCTGCATCGGCTTTAAGCCTGCGGCTGCGGCTCCATCGGGCCGGTGCCCTCCGGACGCAGACGGCTCTTGCCGGCCGGCGGCACCGCCGACGAGCGCGGGGTCTGCGGCTCGATCACCGATTCACGGACCGGCCGCTTGCCGAGCAGCAAGTCCTTGATCTCGTCGCCGCTCAGGGTTTCGAACTCAAGCAGCCCCTTGGCGAGCGTTTCGAGATCGGTGCGCTTCACGTCGAGGATACGGCGTGCCTCGTTGTGCCCCTCCTCGACCAGACGCCGGATTTCGTTGTCGATCTTCTGCGCGGTCGCTTCGGAGACATTCTGCGTGCGGGCGACCGACATGCCAAGGAACACCTCGTCCTGGTTCTCGCCGTAGGACACTGCGCCCAACTCGGGCGAGAAGCCCCAGCGCGTCACCATCATGCGGGCAAGCCGCGTGGCCTGCTCGATGTCGGATTGCGCGCCGGAGGTGACCTTGTCCTTGCCGAAGATCATTTCTTCAGCGACACGGCCGCCCATCATGATGACCAGACGCGAGGTCATCTGCTCGTAGCTCATGGACAGCTTGTCGCGTTCGGGAAGCTGCATGACCATGCCGAGCGCACGGCCGCGCGGGATGATCGTGGCCTTGTGCACCGGATCGGTCGCGACGACGTTGAGGGCGAGCACCGCGTGACCGCTTTCGTGATAGGCGGTCAGCATCTTTTCTTCCTCGGTCATCACCAGCGACTTGCGCTCGGCACCCATCATGACCTTGTCCTTGGCGTCCTCGAACTCGCCCTGGGTTACCATGCGCTTATTGCGGCGCGCGGCCATCAGAGCGGCTTCGTTGACCAGATTGGCGAGATCGGCGCCGGAGAAGCCCGGCGTGCCGCGCGCGATGGTCCGCAGGTTGACGTCCGGCGCCAGCGGCACCTTCCGCACATGCACCTTCAGGATCTGCTCGCGGCCTACCACGTCCGGGTTCGGCACGATCACCTGACGATCGAAGCGGCCCGGCCGCAGCAGCGCCGGATCGAGCACGTCGGGACGGTTGGTCGCAGCGATCAGGATGATGCCCTCGTTCGCCTCGAAGCCGTCCATCTCGACCAGCAACTGGTTGAGCGTCTGTTCGCGCTCATCGTTGCCGCCGCCGAGGCCGGCGCCGCGATGGCGGCCGACAGCGTCGATTTCGTCGATGAAGATGATGCACGGCGCGTTCTTCTTGGCCTGCTCGAACATGTCGCGCACGCGCGAGGCGCCGACGCCGACGAACATTTCGACGAAGTCGGAGCCCGAGATCGTGAAGAACGGCACGTTGGCTTCGCCAGCGACAGCGCGCGCGATCAGCGTCTTGCCGGTGCCGGGCGGTCCGACCAGCAGCACGCCGCGCGGAATGCGCCCGCCGAGCCGTTGGAATTTTCCGGGATCGCGCAGGAACTCGACGATTTCCTGCAGGTCAGACTTCGCTTCATCGACGCCGGCGACATCCTCGAAGGTCACGCGGCCGTGCGCCTCGGTGAGAAGCTTGGCGCGGCTCTTTCCAAAGCCCATCGCCTTGCCGGCGCCGCCCTGCATCTGCCGCGACAGGAATATCCACACGCCGATCAGCGCGATGAACGGCAGCCACGACACCAGCAGCGACACGAACCACGGCACGCTGTCGCCCTGCGGCCGCGCGGTGATCGCAACGCCCTTGCCGTAGAGACGCTGCACCAGCGTCGGATCGCTCGGCGCATAGGTCTGGAAGGCACGGCCATCGGTGAAGGTGCCGTGGATGTCCGGTCCCTGAATGAGAACGTCGCGGACCTTGCCCTGATCGACCTCGCTCAGAAGCTGCGAGAACGAAATGTCCTGCGAAGACGCGCGCTGGCCGGGGTTCTGGAACAGCGTGAACAGCGCCAGCAGCAGCAGAACGATGATGACCCAGAGAGCGAAGTTGCGGAGATTGGCGTTCATCCCAAATCGTCTTTCCTGCTCAGGGCTTTCAAGGACACGCAATGATCGATGGCGCGTTCAACTGGCGATGCTTCAACACAAGCCCGACGTTTACCAATGTAGGTCTGCCGATGCTACATGCCAAGGGAACCGCCCCTCCAAAAAGCACCGCGAATCCAAAGCATTCTAGCCTGATCCGCCATCGCGTGCGGGAGGCCCGGACGACAGCTTTGGCTATGGTTAAGGCCGATTCGAGGCTGCACGGCCGCGCCGCGCCGGCGCGCGCTCGATTGTCAGCCGGCCGCCCGCGCGTGTGACAACGGCCCCGGCCAGGGTGCGTCGAAACCGCGCGTTGCCCGAAGAAGCGGCAAGATGAACGTACAGGGCCTCGAGCTTGCCGAGTTCGACCGGCCCCTCGTCACCCGTATGGGCGATGGCACGGCTGAGCAGACGCAACGCCAGTTCGGCTGGCAACCGATCGAACGGCGCGACCGCAAACGCCACCGGTCCGCCATCGGGCCAAGGGGCCCCCTCCGCGAGTTGGGACACAGCGCCATCGACCACCGCTTCGAGGGCTGCTTCGGCCCGCCCCACCCGCCGCGCCAGCAGCGCCAGCCGCTCCGCGCCTAGGCCCTCGCGTTCAAGCACCGGCATCGCATCGCGGAACCGGACGCGGGTGAAGCGCGGATCGCGGTTGCTCGGATCGTCCGCGGCCGCCACCCCGGCCTTGCGCAGCGTCGCAATAAGCCGGGCCTTTCGGACCGTCAGCAGCGGACGCACCAGGGCGACCCCTTCGCCGCCATCCGGCAGCGGTGCGACTCGCGCCATAGCGGCCAGTCCGCTGACGCCGCTGCCCCGGACGAGCCGGATCAACACGGTCTCGGCCTGATCATCCAGGGTATGGGCCGTAAGCACATGACCGGCCCCAGCCGACCGCGCCGCTTCGCCCAGGAGCCGATAGCGGGCCAGCCGCGCCGCCTCCTGCAGTCCGGTGGATGGCTTGCGTCCGTTCCAGCGCAATGTGCGATGCGGAACACCGAGCGAGCGGGCGAACCGCTTCACCGCGTTGGCTTCGAGCTTCGCTGCGGGCCGCAGGCCGTGGTCGACGGTGACGGCGACGAGTTGCGGTCCGTGGCGGCGCGCCTTGCGCCAGGCCGCGGCGAGCAGCAGCAGGGCGGTCGAATCGGGACCGCCGGATACGCCGAGGACGAGCACTGGATGATCGGCGAGATCGGCGAACAGCGCTCGGATATCGGCGGCCTTGAGCGCGGTCGCGCTCTCAGCAGCGGACACGCTTTTGCTCGTGCTCAACGCCCTGTTTCACGGTCGCCGATGCCTTCGGATATTTCCGGCCCACCTCGGCGAGAGTGGCACAGGACATTTCCTTTTGCTTCATGGCCGACAGCGATTGCGCCAGCCGAAGCAAAGCCTCTGGAGCCTTGGCGTGCGTCGTGTAGCGGGTCGAGACGTCCAGGAACGCCTGTGCCGCCGCGTCATAGCGCTGACGCTGAAACATGCTCTCGCCCATCCAGAACTCCGCCTCGGCAGCGCGGCGGTCGTTCGGATATTTCTTCAGGAATGCCAGGAAGGTCTCCTCGGCCAGCGCATAATCCTTGCGCAGCACATAGCCGTAGCCGAGATCGTAGGTGTCCTTCGGCGTGTCGGAGGGCGGCGCGACCGAGGCCACAGCACCGGTGGCGCTGAGATTGCGGGACGGCGGCGCCGGCAGCAGGCCCGGGTCGGCAGGTGCCCCGGGAACCGCACCAGGACCGGTGAGGTCGAGCGGGCCGCCCGGCCTGCGTCCACCGGGAGCGCCAAGCGGCGGCTCCGCGGAAGCGATCGGCGGCGGTTCGTTTTGCGGACCGCCCAGCGTCCGCGGCGCGCCGGGCGCGTTGGGATTCTGCGAAGGATCGAACACGTCCGAGCGCCGGCCAGTGGGGGCCGGCGGAATTGGCGGCGGTTGAACCGCGGCGCCCAGCGGCGCGGCCTGGATCGGCGTCTGGGCGGACGGCCGGGTCACCGGCGGCGGCGGCGCGGGTTGCGCCACCGGGCCACCCGAAGCGCGTAGCTGATTCTCAAGCTGCTGATTGCGATATTGAAGTTGCTCGACCGTTCCGGTGAGCTGCCGGATCTGCGCCTCCAGGCGTTCGATCTTCAGCACCTGCTCGGTGCTCGGTCCGTCGGCCTCCTCCTGGCCGTTGGTCTGCGGCGGTTTTTGCCCGAACATACGGCCGATCGCCGACAGCGGCGAACCGCTTTCCTGAGCGGAAACAGCGGTCGTAATGCAAAGCCCGGCCATCAAGGCCGTTGCCACCATTGCGCGCGTGATCGGGTTGGTCATGACCGGAGTTCGGTTTCTCGGCAGGTAATTAGCATAGCTGGCCGATGGGGACCAAAGTGTGACTTCAAAAGCAAACCGGCGCCCGTTGGGGCGCCGGGCTTTTTGATTCGCAGCGCGCATCCGTCTTAGGACGTTGCGCCGAGAACGGTGACCGCGCGGCGGTTCTGCGACCAGCACGAGATGTCGTTACAGACCGCGACCGGGCGCTCCTTGCCGAAGGACACCGTGCGCATGCGTCCAGTCTGGATGCCGCGCGAGGCGAGATAGTCCCGCACCGCCTGGGCGCGCCGGGCGCCGAGCGCAATATTGTATTCGCGGGTGCCGCGCTCGTCGGCGTGGCCTTCGATGGTGAAGCTGTAGTTGCCGTACTGCTGCAGCCACTGCGCCTGCTTGTCGAGCGTACCGCGCGACTGCATCGTGAGTTCGGTGGAATCGGACTCGAAGAACACGCGGTCGCCCACGTTGACAACGAAGTCCTGCTGACTGCCCGGCGCGGCCGAGCCCGCCGAAGCCATCGAGTCAGTCGCCTGCTTGTTGGCGCAGGCGGACAGCGCGAGCCCCGCGATCAAAGCGGCGACAACGCCTGCACTACGGAATTTACGCAACACACTGGTCATGCCGGTGCCTCCAATACCCGTCTGGTTTACCAGGAGGTTCGTTAAGCGAACGTTCCATCAACCTTGACGAGGCGTTGTCACGGCCGGGAAAATTGCACCGGCCCTCCTAACATAATGTCATGGTTAATGAAGCCTGAACGTGTCCAGCTTGTGGCGGCGGGAACTTTTCGGTCCCCGGCCAGCCTCAAGTCGAGGTCAGAAGGGGCGACCAGGCTGGATCCGAGGCAAAGCCCGGGGTCGGCACCCGCTGCTCGTTTCGCCCGGTGATATCGACCGTATAAAGCGATGGGCCGCCCTTACCACCCGGATCGCGGAAGAACATCACCACGCGGCCATTCGGAGCGAAGGTCGGCCCTTCATTGTGATAGCCCTCGGTCAGGATGCGCTCGCCCGAGCCGTCCGGCTTCATGATGCCGATGCCGAAATTGCCCTTGCCGAACTTGGTGAAGGCGATGATGTCGCCGCGCGGCGACCACACCGGGGTGGAATAGTTGCCCTCCCCGAAGCTGATGCGCTTGGCGCCCTGCCCGTTCGAGCTCATCACATAAATCTGTTGCGAGCCGCCGCGGTCGCTTTCGAAGCAGATCTGCGCACCGTCCGGCGAATAGGACGGCGCGGTGTCGATGGCCGGCCCCGACGTGAGTTGCACTTTCTGCTTGGAGCGCAGATCGAGCACGAACAGGTTTGCGTTGCTGCCCTCTTGCAAGCTCATGATCACGCGCTGGCCATCCGGCGAGAAGCGCGGCGCAAAGCTCATGTTCTTGAAATCGCCGACCACCTCGCGCTGGTTGGTCTCGATGTTGAGCAGATAGACGCGCGGCTGGTCGTTGACGAACGACATGTAGGTAATTTCTTGCGTCGACGGCGAGAAGCGCGGCGTCAGCACAAGATCGCTGCCGCGGGTGAGGATGCGCACGTTGGCGCCGTCCTGATCCATAATGGCGAGCCGCTTGACACGTTGCTCCTTCGGACCCGATTCGTCGACATACACGACACGACTGTCGAAATAGCCGGAGTCGCCGGTCAGCCGCTGATAGATCGCATCCGAGATGATGTGCGCGACGCGGCGCCAGATGTCAGGTCCGGTGAAGTACTGCGCTCCGGTCAGTTGCTCCGAGGAGGCAACATCCCAAAGCCGGAATTCAGACTTCAACCGTCCGTCGCCCTGGCGCGTGAGGCGGCCGGTGACGAGCGCCTGTGCGTTGATGGTGCGCCAGTCGGCGAAGCGCGGCAGGGCGTCGATGTTGGAAACCCGCTCGATGTAGGCCGCCTGATCGATCGGGGCGAACAGTCCCGAGCGCTTGAGATTGGCGCTGATAACCTGGGTGACGTTGCGCGCGACATCGGCGTCGTTCGGGGTGCCGCCGACGAAATCCGGCATGGCGATCGGGATCGGCTGGAAGTTGCCTTGCGTCACGTCGATGCGGACAGCGGCACTCGCGGGACTCGCCTGCAGCCCGACGGCTGCGCCAGCAGCCGCGCCGACGATAACCTCGCGCCGCGAAAGCAACAGCCCCGGTGAGCGGGCCTTCCCGTTCGAACCATGTCCAGTCATGCGGTGTCCTGAAATGTTTTCGTCAGCCGCCGAACATCTCGCGCGGGTCGAAGGTGATCTCGATGTCTTTCCACTGCTCGTAATGGTCGGCGCGCAGCATGGTGAAGGGCTGGCAGGTCATGATCGCGCGCTTGGCGCTCTCCGCCATGGCCGGGCCGAACGGAGAAGCGGACGCCGCCACAAGCTGCGGCGGCGTCGATACCGTCGCGTCCGGCTTGAACAGCACCCGCATGACGACCTTAAGCTGACCGCCGTTGGCCGCACCGGCCGGCGGATTCCAGCATTCGCCGAGGCGCTTGCGCAGCGCGTCGATTTCGCTCTGCGACAATTGCGCGGCGTTGGCGTTGGATTTTCCGAGCGAGGGCGCCGGACTCAGTTCTTCGGCGGAGGCGGCCTGCCGGGTCGGCTCGCGCTTATCGAGCAGCGCCGCGATCTTGGTCGGATCGAAAGACGGCTGCGGCTTGGCCTGCTGTTGCACGGCCTTCGCCTTGGCCTTGTCTTCGACCTTCTTCTTCGCCTCTTCCTTCTTCAAGGTCTCGGCGATCGGATCGATCTTCGGCGGCTCTTTCTTGTCGAGCTTGGTGGCTTCGGGTTTCGGCGCCGGCTGCTGCTCCGCTGGTGGCGGCGGCGTATCGGTCTTGGCGGCGTCGAGCTCTTTCTTCTCGGTGACCTTGGGCTTGGAATCCTCGACAGGCTTCGACGCGCCGGTCTTCTCGGCCAGCGGAGCGGGCGGCTTGTCCTTGGCGCCGTCCTTGACGCCCTTGGTCAGTTCGGAAAACTGCTTGTCGGAGATGATGTCGACCGGCAACGCGTCGTTCGGCTTGGCCTCGAGTGGAATGGCGGCAAACGAAATCAGCCCCCATGCCAGGAGGGCCAAGTGAATCATCGCGGAAATCGCTATGCCGGTTTTCATCTCAGGCAACTTCATCACGGACGCTGCTCCACCTCCGTGACCAGAGCGACCCGGCGAAAGCCGGCGGAGGACAGCCGTCCCATGACCTTCATCACCGTACCATAATCCACCGTCTTATCGCCGCGAACATAGACGCGCTCATCATTTCCACCGCGCGCCTGGGAAATTGCCTTCAGCTTAGGCACCAGTTCGTCGATCGGGATTTCGCTGTTCTGCAGGAAGACCTGCCCCTTGGTGTTGACCGAAATCGCCAGCGGCTCCTTGTCGGCCTGATCGAGGCTCGACGCCTGGGTCTGCGGCAGATCGATCGGCACGCCGACGGTGAGCAGCGGCGCCGACACCATGAAGATGATCAGCAACACCAGCATGACGTCGACCATCGGCGTCACGTTGATCTCGCTCATCACCGCGTTGCGGCGATGACGCCGTTTGCCAAATCCCCCCGAATGCGCGCCGCCGCTGATGGCCATGCCCGATGCCTACTGCACGCCCCGCTCGTCGATCTGACGAGACAGGATCGCCGAGAATTCGTCGGCAAAGCCCTCCAGCCGCTGGGCCTGCCGGTTCACGTCGGAGATGAACTTGTTATAGAAAATCGTCGCCGGGATGGCGGCGATAAGGCCGATTGCGGTCGCAAACAGCGCCTCGGCGATGCCCGGCGCCACAACCGCTAACGAAGTGTTCTTCGACGCCGCGATCGACTGGAAGCTCGTCATGATGCCCCAGACGGTGCCGAACAGGCCGACGAAGGGACCGGCCGAACCGACCGTCGCCAGCACCAGAAGCCGCCGCTCCAACCGCTCGATCTCGCGCGAGATGGTGACGTCCATCACCTTTTCGATGCGGGCCTGGAGGCCGGCGAAGGACCGGGTCTGGGTCTCGAAGCTGCGCTTCCATTCGCGCATGGCCGCGACGAACAGCGCCGCCATCGAATGGGCCGGGCGCGCCGACAGGGTCTTGTAAAGCTCCTCAAGCGACTGCCCCGACCAGAACGCCTGTTCGAAGCGATCCATCGCCCGGCGGGTCCGCGTGTACAGCAGGAGCTTGTCGATCACGATCGCCCACACCCATACGGACGCGGCAAGCAGCCCGAGCATGACGCATTTGACCAGCCAGTGCGCGTGCAGGAACAGCGTGACCAGCGAAAGATCGGCAGAGCTCAGCGGCAGCGCTGCTTGTGCCACGTCGCCTGGATTCATCGCTTCTATCCTCCGCGCCACATGTGGCAGCCTGCGACGCGGAACCGGTCGGTTCCCACATCGGTGGCACAAATACCGGGCGCTGCTCTCGCCTGGGTCAAATGGGGCCGCGCGGCACCGCTCTCGTGCGCTACCGCCGCAGACCCGAATTTCGCGACATCGACCGCGTTCACCACCGGCGAACGCAGAAAGTCCCGCGAAACTTGACCAAATTAGGGCACCGGTCCGATCGTTCAGTCCTAGCCAGCGTTATTTGGGTTAACGCCGGGTTACCGACCCCAATTGTCCCCCGAACTTGGGCCGTAAAATCCCGTCTGTGGCCGCCGAAACGCGAAAGCCGCCCGCCACGATCGCGCGTGGCGGACGGCTTCGTTGGCTGCCTTCGGGGAAAGGTCAGCCCCAGAAGGGTTCAGCCCTGCGGCTGAGGCGGCGCGCTGGGCCGCTCGCGGCGCTCGGCCATGAACTGATCGAACTCCGACTTGTCCTTGGCCATGCGCAGGCGATCGAGGAAGTCGTGGAATTCACGCTGCTCATCCTCGAGGCGGCGAATGGTCTCGCTGCGATACTCATCGAAGGCCCGGTTGCCGCTCGACGGCGCGTCGAACGCGAAGCCCGCCCCCTGGCCTCCCATACGCTCCCGAAACCGAT
Source organism: Alphaproteobacteria bacterium (assembly GCA_026400395.1). Classification (GTDB taxonomy): domain Bacteria; phylum Pseudomonadota; class Alphaproteobacteria; order Rhizobiales; family Xanthobacteraceae; genus Z2-YC6860. The sequence goes on from JAPLPD010000103.1 coordinate 36,483, forward strand.
CCATCTTGTGCTGCCAGCGGCCGTGACCGCCGCGATATCCGCATCCCATCCGTCCACTCCCGATGACAAATGCGAGAACCGCCAGTCCCACCGGCCACCAGGCCATGAAACCCAGAACGATCAACGCGATCCAGGCGGGTTTACCGAACTCGTCGAGCTTTGCGGTGATGGGCATGACTATCCTCGCGTGTAAATGTAAATAACATTTACATAGATAAATTGGAGCTCGCGTGCTGTCAAGTGGCCGGGATCGCGTGGCCGGGATCGCGAATTGGCCGGAAAAGGCAGGCGGTGTCGGTCGTTCAGGGCTTCGGCTGAGGTGGCAGACCCAGGCCGCGCAGATATAGAAGCACGCCGGCCTCCAGCAACTCCTCCGCCGACATCGGCAGCTTCCGGCTCGCTGCGTCGCCGCGCCCGAACAGCGAGGCGATGCCGTGCGACAGCGCCCAGATATGCAGCGCCATCATCATCACCGGCGGGCGCTGCCTGGCCGGCATCGTCGCGACCAGAGCTTCAGTTGCGCCGCGCAGCACGTTGAATGCACGGTCGCCGGCGTCGCAAAACTCCGGGTTGGTTTCGAGCGAAATGCCGGCTTCGAACATCGCCGAGTAGTAGGCTGGCTCCTTGCGGGCGAATTCCAGATAAGTCTTGCCGAGGCGGTCGAATGCGGTGGCCGCATCGGGACGCCCCTCGTCCCAGGCGCGGCGCAACGCCGCCTCGAAAAGATCGAAGCCTCGGCGCGCCACGTCGGACATCAACTCGTCGCGGTCGCGGAAATGACGATAGGGCGCAGCAGGACTGACACCCGCCCAGCGCGCCGCTTCGGCGAACGTAAATCCGGCAGGGCCCTTCTGCGCAATCAGTTCGAGGGCGGCGCGAACCAGCGCCTCCTTCAGATTGCCGTGGTGATAAGCCCGAGGTCCGCTGCCGCGCTTCCAGGTCATGTGAAAGGCGTTTACATGACGGCGTCACCCCCGTCGACAGAATTGCTAGCCCGGCTCGGCGGGCTTCGCCGCGGCACCGAGGGCGGTGCGCAGTGCCTTGGGGATCGGCCGGGCACGGCCGCCGGACACGAAGGCGACCTGCACGGTCGCCTCGACCAGACATTCGCCGGAGCGCTCGACCCGCTGATGCAGCAGCATCGAGGCGCCCTTCACCTCATGCGAAACGGTGACGATTTCGAGCAGGTCGTCCATGCGGGCAGGCCGGCGGAAGTCGATCTGCATCGAGCGCACCACGAATGCAAAGCCCGGTGCCTCCGCCGCCACCGCTTCGAACAGCGCACGCTGATCGGCGCCGAGAAGCCGGAGGTAATTGGTACGGCTGCGCTCCATGAACCGCAGATAGCTCGCGTGATAGACGACACCTGAAAAGTCCGTGTCCTCGTAATAGACTCGGACGAGTTGCCGGTGCCGGCCGTCGCTGATCTCGCCGTCGAGGGTGTTCATCGCACCGGCCTCACTCGCCGTCATCGCCCGCGAACAAACCGAATTGCGACGGATCGCGCGCCGGCTCGACAAGGCCGAGGTGCTTGAACGCGTGCCCCGGGATCAGCCGGCCGCGCGGGGTGCGTTGGAGCAACCCCTTCTGGATCAGGAATGGCTCGATGATTTCCTCGATGGCGTCGCGCGGCTCCGAGAGGGCGGCGGCGAGCGTCTCGACTCCGACCGGCCCGCCGCCGTAGTTCTCGGCGATGACCATGAGATAACGCCGGTCCATGGCGTCGAGACCGACGCCGTCCACTTCGAGCTGGATCAGCGCGCGGTCGGCAAGCTTGCGGTCGATCTGCTCGACATTCGCCGCATGGGCAAAGTCGCGCAGCCGGCGCAGCAGCCGCCCGGCGATGCGTGGGGTGCCGCGCGAGCGCCGCGCGATCTCGTTGGCGCCGTCCGCCGTCATGCCGATGCCGAGCACGCGGGCGCCGCGGGTGACGATGTCTTCGAGTTCGGCCTCGGTGTAGAAATTCAGCCGGATCGGAATGCCAAAGCGGTCGCGCAGCGGATTGGTCAGAAGCCCCGCGCGGGTGGTTGCGCCAACCAGGGTGAACTTCGACAGGTCGATCTTCACCGAACGGGCCGCCGGCCCTTCGCCGATGATCAGGTCGAGCTGAAAATCCTCCATCGCCGGATAGAGCACCTCCTCGACGGCCGGATTGAGCCGGTGGATCTCGTCGATGAACAGAACGTCGCGGTCCTCAAGGTTGGTGAGCAAAGCCGCCAGATCGCCGGCTTTCGCGATCACCGGTCCCGAGGTGGCGCGGAAATTCACCCCGAGCTCGCGGGCGACGATCTGCGCCATGGTTGTCTTGCCGAGTCCGGGCGGGCCGACCAGCAGAACGTGGTCGAGCGCCTCGTTCCGCGATCGGGCGGCGTCGATGAACACCGAGAGATTGGCGCGCGCCTGCTGCTGACCGATGAACTCCGACAGCCGCTGCGGACGCAGCGACGTCTCGCCCGCGTCTTCTTCGCGGCGCTCCGTCCCGATCAGCCGGCGTGGGTTGGTGGCCAACGGTCAATCCCCCCGTTCGCGGCTGTACTTGTTAGGCAGCAATTCGCTGATGGCGATGGTCTGCGGTCCGGCTGGCCCCGGCACGATGACGCGCGCGTTGCGATCATAGTCCGAGATCAACTCGCGGCAAGCGCCGCACGGCGACACCACGACGATCGGACGATCCTTTTCGTGCGGCGGCGGGTGCCGAACCGCGACGATCATGTCGATGCCGGTTTCGCCGGCGTTGGTGATCGCCTGACCGAGCGCCACCGCCTCCGCGCACACCGCCATGCGGCCGAGATAGGCGTCGAGGCTGACGCCGGTGAATATCTTGCCCGAGCGGGTGCGCAGCGCGGCGCCGACCTCCTGCCAGTCGTAGCGATAACGCTTGCGGATTGTTTCCGACGCCGCTTCGACCAGCGCACGATCCGCCTCGGTCAAACTGCTCACTTCGAAAGCTCCTTAAGTCCGAGCCGGATCAGCTGCGCGGTCTCCGCCCCCTCGCCCGCGCTTCGGCTCGCAGCCGAGATCGCCGCGGCCGCCTGCGGCTGACCATAACCAAGATTGACCAGCGCCGAGACCGCGTCGAGCACCGGGCGCGGCGCGCGCTTTTCGTTCAGCGCACCCGACAGACTGATCACCGCCGGATCGAGATCGGAATAGGCCGGCGCCTTGTCCTTCAATTCGATCACCAGACGCTCGGCGACCTTCGGGCCGACGCCGGGCACGCGGCGGATCGCCGCCTTGTCGCCCATGGCGATGGCCGTGGCCAGATCGCCGGGCTTGAACGTGCTTAGCACCGAGAGCGCCACCTTGGCGCCCACGCCCTGCACGCTCTGCAGCAGCCGGAACCACTCCCGCTCGACATCGGAGAGAAAGCCGAACAGCCGGATCTGGTCCTCGCGCACGTGCGTCTCGATGGAGAGCGTCGCCGCCTCGCCCGCCGCCGGCAGCGATTGCAGCGTGCGCGCCGAGCAATGCACCAGATAGCCGACGCCATGCACATCGAGGACGATGAAATCCTCGCCATAGCTGTCGATCACGCCCTTGAGTTTGCCGATCATCGCGCAAACTCTCGTCTGTCATTCCGAGACAGCGCGAAGCACAGGGCCCGGAATCCAGATTTGGACACCGCCTGGGCACCTGGATTCCGGGTTCGCGCCTTTGGCGCGCCCCGGACTGACAAATAGGGATGCTTGCCGATCATCGGGCTGCCGCCACCTTCAGCTTCAACATGGCGCTTTGACGATGGTGCGCGTGGGTCACCGCGATGGCGAGCGCGTCGGCCGCGTCGTGGGTCGGCGGATCGGCCTTCGGCAACAGCACATGCAGCATCAGCCGGATCTGTTCTTTCTCGCAGTGGCCGGCGCCGACGATGGTCTTCTTCACCAGATTCGGGGCGTATTCGGCGACGGGGATCCCGGCGCGCGCCGGGATCAGCAAGGCGATGCCGCGCGCCTGGCCGAGCTTGAGCGTCGCGTTGGCGTCCTTGTTCACGAAGGTCGCCTCCACCGCCGACTCGTCGGGCGAAAAATCCTCTACCACCTTGGACAGACCGTCGTGGATGGTGACAAGCCGCTCGGCCAGCGAAAGCTTGTCGCTGGTCGAAACCGAACCGCAGGCGACGTAGATCAGGCGGTTGCCATCAACCTCGATCAGGCCCCAGCCGGTGCGGCGGAGCCCAGGATCGATGCCGAGGATGCGAATCGGGCGGCCCATAATCTCCCGGTGATAGACCGCCGGGAGCCGCCGGCAAAGCGCCCGCATGGCGGCCCCCCCATTCGCCCCAATCGCGTTCAGACCGGCTGCCTGCTAGACAAAGCCGCCCGGGACCTTGTTGTGATCGAATTTCCTGACAGCGCGACCTTCGCGGCGGCCTTTGCCGACCGCCGCTTCCTCGCCGCTGCGGTCATCGCCGCGACGGCGGGTCTCGTGCGCGGCTTCTCGGGCTTTGGCGGCGCGATGATCTACATGCCGCTGATCGCCGCCGTGTATGAGCCCCGCATCGCCGCGGTCACGCTGCTGCTGGTCGACTTCATGTCCAGCACGCCCTTCGTGCCGTTCGAGTTCCGCCGCTGCACCTGGCGCGAGGTTCTGCCGATTTCCGTCGCCATGGCAATGACGGTGCCGCTCGGCACCTATCTGCTGGTGGTGCTCGACCCGATCGTGCTGCGCTGGACCATCGCAACACTGGTGATCGGGCTGGTGCTGATCCTGATGTCCGGATGGCGCTATCGCGGGCCGTCGACCCTGCCGATCACCGCAGGCATCGGGATGATCGCCGGCGTCGGAGCGGGCGCGGCGCAGATCGCCGGCCCCCCGGTCATTTTATATTGGCTCAGCCGCGGCAACAGCGCCGCCACGCTGCGCGCCAACCTGATGGTGTTCTTCCTGTTCTGCGGCGTCGTGCTGATCGCCGTGTACGGCGCACAGGGCCTGTTCACGGCGCACTCCGTCGCGCTGTCGCTGATGCTCGGCGTGCCCTATGTCATCGGCGTGGGCTCGGGCTCGTACTTCTTCCGCGGCGCATCCGACCAGCTCTACCGCCGCATCGCCTACGCCATCTGCACGCTGGCGGCGCTGCTCAGCCTGCCGCTGCTGGACCCGTTTCTACGCTAGGCGCTGGCCTTGGCGAGCGCCGCCTCCGACATTTCGAAGTTGGCGTAGACGTTCTGCACGTCATCGTTCTCGTTGAGCGTTTCGAGCAGGCCGATGAGCTGCTCGCCCGTCTCGTCATCGACCGCGATGGTGTTCTTCGGCTTCCAGACCAGCGCGGCCTTGCGCGGTTCGCCGTATTTCGCCTCCAGCGCCTTCGCCACGTCGCGCAGCGAATCCACCGCGCTGTAGATTTCGTGGCCGCCGTCACCCGACACCACGTCGTCGGCGCCGGCATCGATGGCCGCTTCAAGCATCTGATCGGCGCTCGCCACCTTGACGTCGAACTCGACCACACCGACGTGGTCGAACATGAACGACACCGCGCCGGTTTCCGCCAGATTGCCGCCGGCCTTGGTGAAGGTCGAGCGCACGTCGCCGGCGGTGCGGTTCTTGTTGTCGGTCAGCACCTCGACGATCACCGCGACGCCGCCCGGCCCGTAACCCTCGTAACGCATCTCGTCGTAGTGCTCGGCGTCACCGCCTTGCGACTTGCGGATCGCGCGCTCGATCACATCCTTGGTCATGTTCTCGGCCCGCGCCTCGATGATGGCCGCGCGCAGCCGCGGATTGAACGCCGGGTCCGGCTGGCCGAGCTTGGCCGCCGTGGTGATCTCACGGGCAAGCTTGCCGAACAGCTTGGAGCGCGCCTTATCCTGGCGCCCCTTGCGGTGCATGATGTTCTTGAACTGGGAATGACCGGCCATAAGCTGCTCTGCGATCGCGGGGTTGGTCCGCGATATAAAACGCGGCGACCGAAAAAGTCACTAGGGCAGGAGACCGTCAACGCGCTTATGCGGCATTCCTCGCCAGCCGGAAATATTCACCAATGATCCGCCGCGCGACATTCTAATCCCAGAATGTGGGTTTGGCCTGTTCGAGAATCCCGCCGAGCCGCACCGGCCCGACCCGCGTGGCGAGGCCGGTGGCGTCGTCGGTTTCCACCGCCAATCCCGAAAGCGTCGCCGGGCCGTTCGCAGTTTCGAACTTGCTCGTCGAAATGCGCCGCAAAAACCGGTTCAGCGGCTCGTCGCGGTTCATGCCGATCACCGACTGGTAGTCGCCGGTCATGCCTCATGCCGACGTCGGACATGAACGCGGTGCCGCCCGGCATGATGCGGTGATCCGCCGTCGGTGCGTGGGTGTGGGTGCCGACCACGAGGCTGGCGCGGCCGTCGCACAGATAGCCCATCGACTGCTTCTCGCTGGTCGCCTCGCAATGCATATCGATGATGATGGCGTCGGCGCTTTCTTTGAGCCGGCACGCCGCCAGCTCGCGGTCGATCGCGGTGAACGGATCGTCCAGCGGCTCCATGAAAATGCGGCCCATGGCGTTGATGACCAGCGCCCGCGCGCCGTTCTTGGCATCGATCATGGCGGCGCCCCGCCCCGGCGTGCCAGCCGGATAGTTGATCGGGCGAATGAGGCGCGGCGCGCGCTCGATGAACACCAACGCCTCGCGCTGGTCCCACGCGTGATTGCCAAGCGTGATGGCGTCGGCGCCGGCGTCGATGAATTCGTTGTAGATCGCCTCGGTGATGCCGAAACCGCCGGCGGCGTTCTCGCCGTTGACCACGACGAGGTCGAGGTTCCACTCGGCGATCAGCTTCGGCATCCAGTTGAGCAGAACGGTGCGGCCGGTGCGCCCGACGATGTCGCCGATAAAGAGAATTCGCATTTCAATGTCCGCGAAGGTCGATCACTTCACGCTCGGTTAGCACAAGATCGAGCGTCTCGTCGCGCGAAGTGGTGGGAACTTCGGCCACCTCCTGGGCGGCATAGGCGATGCCCACCGCCACCACCGGCTTGATCGAGCGCAGCCGGCGGATGGTCCTATCGTAATAGCCGGCGCCATAGCCGATGCGATTGCCGCGGCGGTCGAAGGCGGCGAGCGGCACGATCAGGATGTCCGGATCGAGCTCGGGCGCGTCATCCTTCGGTTCGCGGATGCCCCAGACGCCGGCATTCAGTTCCTGACCGAACGCATAGGCCCGCATGATTAGCGGCAGGCCGCGTCCGGCCACCACCGGCAGCGCGAGCCGGGCGCCGGCGTCCGCAAGCTTTCGCATCAGCGGCAGCGGATTGATTTCGGATTTCAGCGGCGAAAACCCCGACACGATTTTGCCCGCGGCCGGCAGCGGGAACCGCCGCGACGCGATTGCCTCGGCCGCGGCTTGGCGCTCGGCCGCCGGCAGCGCATCGCGCCGCGCCAGCGCGGTCTTGCGCAAATCAGCCTTGAGCTGATCGATTGGGATAATGCGTTCGATGGGAATGGTGGTCGTCATCAGCTCGGGCCGAATTCCATCCCCCGACGGAAGAAAAGTGCGGAGCCGCAAAAGCCGTCGGAGCGTGATCCCGGGAACCTACATAAGTAGGTGGGCGCCATATGACCGAGACCAGGGTCCCGGCCAGGGACAGCTCCCTTCGAGATCGTAAGGCCCCGGGGAATGTGTCTCTGACGCACCCCGCAGCCCCGCCGGTTCAATGTAGTGCGTCCGGACCTCCGCTGCCAGCCACACCGGCAACTATCCCTGTGCAATGCTGTTTCCGGCAGCGGTGCCGCTCTGGCTGAGCCTTTTGGCCATGCTTTCGATCCGCTCCGCGGCCGAACTGAAGGCCGCGACGATGGCGGCTTCGGTCGCCTCGGTGCGGTCGGCGGCGACGCCGCGGGCATCCTGCAGGGCGGCGTGATCGGTCTCCAGCCGCTTGAGCTTCTTGCCAGTCTCGGCCAGTTCGTCGGCGACCATCAGCGCCGCCATCACCGTAAGCCGCGCATCGCCGATTTCGCCGAACTGCGTGCGCAACCCGGAAATGCGCTCGTCGAGTTCCCGCGCGAGCTGCTGGAGATGGCCCTCCTGGCCGTCCTCGCAGGCCATGCGAAACTGGCGGCCGTTGATCGTCACGTTGACCTGGGACACGCGGCCTTCTCCTAGTCCTGTTGCTCGAGCTAGTCCTGGGATTCGAGGACGTGGCGGATGTTCTCCATCGCCACGTCGAGCCGCTGCGCCACGTCGCGGTTGGCGGCCTCCAGCCCCCGCACCTTGCCGAGTTGCACGTCGAGATCGGCGGCAAGCCTCGAGCGGTCGGCATCGAGAGCGTGGACCTGCTCGGTCAAAAGCGCGCGGCTGCGATCGATTTCGATGCGGCGTTCGACGGCGGCGTCGAGCATGTCCAGCGCCTGCGCGAGACGCCGGGTCACCTGCTCGACAGCTTTGGGGTCGCTCATGACTCAACCTTCACGGCGCGGAACCGAACGGCGCGGGCACAATGAAAATGCTGAATCCGCAATAAATTAGGCAGAGAACCTTACGTGTCACGCCACCTTGGCGTCAACGCCGCAAACCCGCGTTATCCCTGGGTTTTCGCCAGGCTGTGCATGGCGGATTTCCAGCCCGGCGGGCGCGTTGGACTCATGGTCCCAGCGTGCTATCCCACGCCGGTTCGGATAGGTCCCCCATGAACACAAAAACTTCGAGTGCCGCCGTCGCGTCATCCGCGCGCCGTGGCGATGAGGCGTCCATGAATGGCGACATGACCCGTGCTCAGCACGACCGCATGACCAACGCGATCCGCGCGCTAGCGATGGACGCCGTCGAGGCCGCCAAATCCGGCCACCCCGGCCTGCCGATGGGCGCCGCCGACATCGCCACCGTGCTGTTCACCCAGGTCATGAAGTTCGATCCGGCCGATCCGAAATGGGCCGACCGCGATCGCTTCGTGCTCTCCGCCGGCCACGGCTCGATGCTGCTCTACGCGCTGCTGCATCTGCTCGGCTACGAGTCGATGCCGCTCGAACAGATCAAGAAATTCCGCCAGATCGGCTCGCTGACGCCGGGCCACCCGGAGAACTTCGTCACGCCAGGCATCGAGACCACCACCGGCCCGCTCGGCCAGGGTCTCGCAAACGCAGTCGGCATGGCGATCGCGGAACGGCATCTGGCGGCGGAATACGGCGACGACATCGTCAACCATTCGACCTACGTGCTCGCCTCCGACGGCGACCTGATGGAAGGTATCAGCCAGGAGGCGATCGCGTTCGCCGGCCATCTGAAGCTCAACAAGCTGATCGTGCTGTTCGACGACAACGGCATTTCCATCGACGGCCCGCTGTCGCTGTCGGATTCGGTCGATCAGGTGAAGCGCTTCGAATCCGCCGGCTGGAACGCCTCGCGGGTTGACGGCCACGATCCTGTGGCAATTGCCACGGCCATCGCCAAGGCCAAGACCTCCGACAAGCCGACGATGATCGCCTGCAAGACCACCATCGGCTACGGCGCTCCCACCAAAGCCGGCAAGTCGAGTTCGCACGGCTCGCCGCTCGGCGCCGACGAGATCAAGGGCGCGCGTGAAAAGCTCGGCTGGAACGAAGCACCGTTCCAGATTCCCGCCGACGTGCTCACGCAGTGGCGCGCCGCTGGCCAGCGCTCGCAAGGCGCCCACGCGGCGTGGAGCAAGCGCGTCGCCGCACTCCCCGCCGACAAGCGGATTGAATTCGAACGCCGCATGCGCGGCGATCTGCCGGGCGCGCTGAACGGTGCAATCCGTGCGGTGAAGGAAAGCCTGTTCAAGGAACCCAAGGAGATCGCCAGCCGCACCGCGTGCGAGTTCGCGCTCGAAACCATCATCCCGGCGGTGCCGGAGATGGTCGGCGGCTCCGCCGACCTCACCGGCTCCAACAACACACGCACCAAATCGATGAAGGCGATGTCGGCGTCCGACTATTCCGGCCGCTTCATCCATTACGGCATCCGCGAGCACGCGATGGCCGCCGCCATGAACGGCATGACGCTGCACGGCGGCATCATTCCATACAGCGGCACCTTCCTGGTGTTCTCCGACTATTGCCGCCCGTCGATCCGCCTTGCGGCGCTGATGGGCGAGCGCGTCATCCACGTCATGACGCACGACTCCATCGGGCTGGGCGAAGACGGCCCGACCCACCAGCCGGTCGAGCATCTGGCCGCGCTGCGCGCCATTCCCAACCTCAACGTGTTCCGCCCTTGCGACGCGGTGGAGACCGTGGAGTGCTGGCAGTTGGCGCTGGAAGGCCGCGAGACGCCGAGCGTGCTGGCGCTGACACGGCAGAACCTGCCGCAGCTTCGCCGCACCCTCGACGAGCGCAACAAATGCGTCGCCGGCGCCTACGAGATCTCGCCCGCGCAGGGCAAGGCGCAGGTGTCGATCTTCGCCACCGGCTCCGAGGTGTCGCTGGCGGTCGAGGCGCAAAAGCAGCTCGCCGCGCAAGGCGTCCAGGCCCGCGTCGTCTCGGTGCCGTGCTTTGAACTGTTCCAGGCCTCGTCGGACGAGGCCCGCCGCGCTGTGATCGGCGACGCCCCGGTCAAAATCGGCGTCGAGGCCGCGGTCCGCATGGGCTGGGACGCCATCATCGGTTCCGACGGCGCTTTCATCGGCATGACCGGTTTCGGCGCCAGCGGCCCGTACAAGGAGCTCTACAAGCACTTCGGCATCACGGCAGAGAAGATTGCCGAAGCCGCGTTGAGCAAACTGGGCAAAAGGTGATAACAACCCGCCCAGTTTAGGTTTCTTTGTCATGGCCGGGGCCCAAAAGGCGCGAAGCGCCATATTGGCGGCTTAAATCCCGGCCGTTCGCGTCTTATCTTCTAAGCCGCGAATGCCCTCGCCGGGCGTGACCACATCACAAGAGTGGGAGCGAACATGACCATCCGAGTTGCCATCAATGGATTTGGCCGCATCGGCCGCAACGTCCTGCGCGCCATCGCCGAGTCCGGCCGCACCGACATCGAAGTGGTCGGCATCAACGATCTCGGCCCGGTCGAGACCAACGCCCACCTGCTGCGCTTCGACTCGGTGCATGGCCGCTTCCCCGGCACCGTCACCGTCAAGGGCGACACCATCAGCATCAGCAACGGCGCGATCAAGGTCAGCGCCGAGAAGGATCCCTCGAAGCTGCCGTGGAAGGACCTCGGAGTCGACATCGCGCTCGAGTGCACCGGCATCTTCACCGCCAAGGATAAGGCGTCGTTGCACCTCACCGCGGGAGCCAAGCGCGTGCTGGTGTCCGCGCCCGCCGATGGCGCCGACCTGACGGTGGTCTACGGCGTCAACCACGACAAGCTGACCAAGGATCACAAGGTCGTCTCCAACGCCTCCTGCACGACCAACTGTCTGGCCCCGGTCGCCAAGGTGCTCAACGATGCCGTCGGCATCGACAAGGGCTTCATGACGACGATCCATTCCTACACCGGCGACCAGCCGACGCTCGACACCATGCACAAGGACCTCTATCGCGCCCGCGCCGCGGCCTTGAACATGATCCCGACCTCGACCGGCGCGGCGAAGGCTGTCGGCCTCGTGCTGCCGGAACTCAACGGCAAGCTCGACGGCGTCTCGATCCGCGTGCCGACGCCGAACGTCTCGGTGATCGACTTCAAGTTCGTGGCGAAGAAGGCCACCAGCAAGGACGAGATCAACGGCGCGATCAAGCGCGCCGCCGAGCAGCAACTCAAGAACATCCTCGGCTACACCGATGCGCCGAACGTGTCGGGCGACTTCAACCACGACCCGCACTCGTCGATCTTCCACATGGACCAGACCAAGGTCATGGACGGCACGTTCGTGCGGGTGATGTCCTGGTACGACAACGAATGGGGCTTCTCCAACCGCATGGCCGACACCGCAGTCGCGATGGGCAAGCTGATCTGACCAACACCACGCAGGTTCGACCATGAGTGCGTTCCGGACTCTCGATCAGGCCGACGTAAAAAATAAGCGCGTTCTGCTGCGTGTCGATCTGAACGTGCCGATGGAGCACGGCAAGGTCACCGATGCGACCCGCATCGACCGCGTCGCGCCGACCATCAGCGAGATCGCCCAGAAGGGCGGCAAGGTGATCCTGCTCGCCCACTTCGGCCGACCGAAGGGTCCGGACCCGAAGGAGTCGCTGAAACCGATCGCGGCCGCCGTCTCGCACGCCGTGAAAAAGCACGTCTCGTTCGCCGAGGACTGCGTCGGCGAAAAGGCCGAGGCCGCGGTCGCGGCGATGCAGCCTGGCGAAATTCTGTTGCTGGAGAACACCCGCTTCCACAAAGGCGAGGAGAAGAACGATCCGGCGTTCGTCGCCGCGCTGGCAAAGCTCGGCGATCTTTGGGTCAACGACGCCTTCTCCGCCGCGCACCGCGCGCATGCCTCGACCGAGGGGCTGGGCCACAAGCTCCCCGCCTACGCTGGCCGCACCATGCAGGCCGAGTTGGAGGCGCTGGACAAAGCGCTCGGTTCGCCGCGCAAGCCGGTCATCGCCATTGTCGGCGGCGCCAAGGTCTCGACCAAGCTCGAACTGCTGGGAAATCTCGTCGGCAAGGTCGAGGCGCTGGTCATCGGCGGCGCCATGGCCAACACCTTCCTGCACGCCCAGGGCTTCAAGGTCGGCAAGTCACTGGTCGAGAAGGACATGGCCGACACCGCGCGCAGCATCCTGGCCAAGGCCGAGGCCGCGCATTGCGCCATCATCCTGCCGGTGGATGCCATCGTCGCCTTCCACTTCGAGGCCAACGCCCCGTCGCATGCCTACGGCGTCGATGCCATCCCGGCCGAGGGCATGATGCTCGATGTCGGCAGCCAGTCGATCGAGCGGATCAAGGGCGCCATCGACGAGGCCGCCACCCTGGTCTGGAACGGCCCGATGGGCGCGTTTGAGATGCACCCGTTCGAAAAGGCGACCGTCGAGATCGCCCGCTACGCCGCCGCGCACACCAAGACCGGCAAGCTGATTTCGGTCGCTGGCGGCGGCGATACCGTAGCCGCTCTCAACGCTGCGGCCGTTGCGGACGATTTTACCTATGTGTCCACAGCCGGCGGTGCGTTCCTAGAGTGGATGGAAGGCAAACCGTTGCCAGGTGTCGAGGTTTTGAGGCAAAAGTGACGCCCAACGGCGTCTTTCCCGGCCAGGCCGGGACCGCAAGAATTACAAATCCAGGAGAGGGCGAATGAATCTCGCAGACCTCAACAAAGTGGCCATCGCCATGACCGCGAACGGCAAGGGCATCCTCGCCGCCGACGAGTCCACCGGCACCATCAAGAAGCGTTTCGACGCGATCAACACCGAATGCACCGAGGACAGCCGGCGCGACTATCGCGAGATGATGTTCCGCACCACTGAGGCGATGAAGAACCACATCTCCGGCGTGATCCTCTATGACGAGACCATATGGCAGAAAGCCAAGGACGGCACGCCGCTGGTGGATATCATCAAGAAGGCCGGCTCGATCCCCGGCATCAAGGTCGATGAAGGCATCAAGCCGCTACCGAACTGCCCGGGCGAGACGGTGACCATCGGCCTCGACAAGCTCGCCGACCGGCTGGCCAAATACTACGAGCAGGGTGCGCGCTTTGCGAAATGGCGCGGCGTGATCGACATTGGCGCGGGCATTCCGACCGCCACCTGTATCCACACCAACACCCACGCGCTCGCGCGCTACGCCGCGCTTTGCCAGGCGGCGCAGATCGTGCCGATCGTCGAGCCGGAAGTGCTGATGGACGGCGACCACGACATCGACCGCTGCTTCGAGGTCACCACCGCGGTGCTCAAGGCGCAGTTCGAGGAGCTCTACCGCCAGCGCGTCGCGCTCGAAGGCATCGTGCTCAAGCCGAATATGGCGATCTCCGGCAAGAAGAACGGCAAGCGCGCCAGCGTCGAAGAGGTCGCCGAGAAGACCGTCCGCATGCTGAAGAACTGCGTGCCGGGGGCGGTGCCGGGCATTGCGTTCCTGTCGGGCGGCCAGTCCGACGAAGAGGCGACCGCGCATCTCGACACCATGAACAAGATCGGCGGCCTGCCGTGGAATCTCACGTTCTCTTACGGCCGCGCGCTGCAAGCCGCGCCGCAGAAGGCATGGTCGGGCAAGGCCGAGAACTACGCGGCCGGACAGCGGGCGTTCGCGCATCGCGCGCACATGAACGGCCTCGCCTCGCTCGGCCAGTGGAAGCAGGACTTGGAGAAGAAGGCGGCGTAGCGCTTCCTTTCACCGCCTCCCCCACGCACCGAACCCCGATGGCGCGGCGGCCGAACGGTCGTTGCACCCCACCTTGGATCGGGTCTAGGCTATCCCCTCAGTCTCGCCGAGCAGCCGCATACGGCTGCCGATACAGAGATGCCTGGGGAGGCGACTCATGAAATCCATCTGCATTCAGACCCGTATTGCGGCCGCGTTGGCCGCTTTCTTTGCGATTGCGGCCGCGGCTCAGCCCGCGGACGCGCAGCAGGCCGCCGCTGCGGCGGTTGCGATCGACAACGACGACATCGGCGGCGTGGTGCGCAGCGCCGCCGGACCCGAGTCCGGCGTCTGGGTGATCGCGGAAACCCGCGATCTGCCAGTGCGCTACATCAAGATCGTCGTCACTGACGATCAGGGCCGCTACGTGATCCCCGATCTGCCGAAGGCCAACTACGACATCTGGGTGCGTGGCTATGGGCTCGTCGATTCACCGAAGGTGAAGAGCGAGCCCGGCAAGCAGCTCAACCTGACCGCAGTGCCGGCGCCGAACGAAGTGGAAGCCGCGAAGTATTATCCCGCGATCTACTGGTTCGCGATGATGAAGATTCCGGATGCGGAGTTCTTCGGCAGCAAGGACGCGCCGCCGAACATGAAGATCACCGACTATCTCAACGGCATGAAGAACAACGGCTGTGTCGGCTGCCATCAGCTCGGCCAGCTTTCGACGCGCACCATCCCGAAATTCCACATGGATGCGGTCAAGAGCCACGAAGAAGCATGGGTCCGCCGCACTCAGTCCGGTCAGGCCGGCGAGAATATGATTACCATCGCCGCGGGCCAGCTCGGCGGCGTGCCGTACAAATATCTCGGCGAATGGACCGAGCGCGTGGCGAAGGGTGAACTGCCATCCGTCAAGCCGACACGCCCGCAAGGCGTCGAGCGCAACATCGTCGTCACCCTGCGCGACTGGCACAACGACAAGCAGTACCTGCATGACCTGATCTCGACCGACCGGCGCTATCCGACCGTCAACGGATACGGGCCGCTGTACGGGCAATGCGAGCACGCCTGCAACGACATGCCGATCCTCGATCCGGTAAAGAACGTGGCGACCAACTTCGTTCTGCCCACCACGGCGGACATGCCGCTGGCGCTCGGTCCGGGCAACGCCGGCTCGGTCAAGATTCTCGGACCCTCGGCCTATTGGGGCGAGGAGAACATCTGGGACTCAAAGGCCAACAACCACAACTCGATGATCGACCGGAAGGGCCGCGTCTGGCTGGCCGCGACCGGCCATGCACCGGACAATCCGGCCTTCTGCAAGAAGGGCTCGACCCATCCGTCGGCCGTTGAGTTTCCGCTCAACAGCACCAACCGCCGCGTCACCATGTACGATCCGAAGACCGGCAAATACACCGCCTACCAGACCTGCTTCGGTTCGCATCATCTGCAGTTCGGCTACGACGCCAACGAGACGGTGTGGGCGAGCACCGGCGGCGGCGGCGGCAACGTCGGCTGGATCAACACCAAGATGCTCGACGAGACCGGCGACATCGAGAAGTCCCAGGGCTGGACCGCGCTGGTGCTCGACACCAACGGCAACGGCCAGCGCGACGAGTACACCGAGCCCGGCAAGCCGCAGGAGCCCGGCAAGGACATGCGCATCGGGGCGACCTTCTACGCCGTGATGCCGAGCCCGACCGACGGCTCGGTGTGGGGAACGCTGCGCGGCAGCCCTGGTGCGATCGTTCGCATCGACCCGACCAAGAACCCGCACAAGTCGCTGGCCGAGCAATACAACGTCCCACTACCCGGCTTTGGCCCGCGTGGCGGCGACATCGACAAGCAGGGCCGCGTGTGGGTTTCGCTCGCGAGCGGCCACATGGGCGTGTTTGATCGCCGTCTGTGCAAAGGCCCGCTCAACGGTCCAAACGCGACCGGCAATCATTGCCCAGAAGGCTGGGCGTTCCACAAGTATCCCGGCCCTGGCTTCCAGGGCATCGGCGATAATAGCGCCGAGTCGAGCTACTACTCCTGGGTCGATCAGCACAACACGTTCGGTCTCGGCGACGACATTCCGATGTCGACCGCCAACCTGATGGACGGCCTGGTTGCGCTGAACAAGGACGGCAAGATGGTTTCACTCCGCGTGCCGTACCCGCTCGGGTTCTACGCCAAGGGCTTCGACGGCCGCATCGACGATCCGAACGCCGGCTGGAAAGGCCGCGGACTCTGGGCCGCCAATGGCGACCGCACGCCGTGGCTGATCGAAGGCGGGAAAGGCACCAAGCCGCTGGCGGCGCACTTCCAGCTCCGCCCCGATCCGCTGGCGAAGTAGCGCCCGACAGACACGAAAAAGCGCCCGCCGGGCTTCGGCGGGCGCTTTTATTATGCGGGAGGCCGCGCTACCAGCGCCGGCCCCAGCCCGATCCGCCACGAACCAGCCTGATGACGAGCAGCAACAGGATCGCGCCGATGGTGGCGTTGGCAATCGCAGCCACGATCCCCACGCCAAGGTGAATGCCCGCCTTGGGCAAAACCCAGCTTCCGATGAAAGCGCCGACGATCCCTATGATCAGATCGCCGATCAGCCCGAAACCGGTGCCGCGCACGATCTGCACGGCGAGCCATCCGGCGACAACTCCGACCAGCAATATGATCAGCACACTCTCGCCCGACATGTGGATCTCCAGATAATCATTCAGACCCGCCGGGCGTCATGCCCAGCGAACCTCGGCCATTCGATTTGCAAACTCGCCGGGTGATGGCCCGGCGAGTTTGGACTCATCGATCCAGAACGACGGAAGTTAGAAAATGCCGACGCCCACGCCGACCGGACCGACGCCGATGCCGAGATGCGGGCCGCGGCGATAGCCATAGCCACGGTCGCGGTAGTAGCCCCGGTCATAACCCCGGTAGTATCGGCCCGTGCGATAGCGAGGGCCGGTGTTCCAGCAATTGCCGCGACGATTGCAGACGACGCGGACGTCCTGCACGAGCCCGTCAGCGACCACAGCCGCTCCGGTGTTGGCGCTGAACGGCATGGCGGTGGCGCTTCCAATGGTGATCGCACCGATCGCCGCGGCGGCGAACAGCGTCAAGGACATCATTTTCATAAAACTCTCCCGAAGGGTGATGGCAGACCAGCCACCGATTTCACTCGGTGCAGGCGCCGGAACGACAACCTCGTCACATCAATATGGTTCCGCTTGCTATCAGCGAAGGCCAAGTAAAAGCGGTGAGGCGGTCCGGCTGCTGCTGGCCGTTGCGCTGCGGCGCGACAATCAAGGTGAGAA
>JAPLPD010000080.1 GCA_026400395.1 Alphaproteobacteria bacterium
CTAGCGCTCTGCAACATCGCCATGGCGGACGCCGGTATCGTCTGCTGGGAGGCAACGTATCGCTATCAGATCTGGCGGCCGGTTCGCGGCATTCCAAATGCGCTATCACGGCCAGATCCCGGTTGGCGTCCATTCGGTGCGCCGCGGACAAACCCCACGCAGTTTGCGCTCGGTAGCGACGCACAACGGCTGACGGCGTTGAGCATGCTTGGCGGCGGCGAGCGGAATTGGTCCGGTGAGCCGGTGACGGACATCCTGCCCTATCACCGCGCCTGCTTTATGCCGAACTTTCCATCCTACCCGTCAGGTCATTCCACGTTCGGCAGCGCGTGTTTCAATGTGCTCAAGCTTGTACGCGCCGAGCGCGAGTCGACGCGGCACGCTCCCGGCGAAATCCGAAACGCCGGACCGTTCGTGTCTGAAGAACTCAATGGCGTCACCATCGACAATTTCCGGAATGAGGCACGGCCTTACCTACCGAAGAACTATACGCAGATCGATCAGATGATCGAGGACAACAACAAAAGCCGCGTGCATCTCGGCGTACACTGGGGCTTCGATTGCGAGCTTGGGTCGCGATGCGGCGCGCGCATTGCCGAAGCGGCCTACCGGAACAGCTATCGGCGCTACCGTTGAACGGCGGAACGTTGGACACATTCCGCGCGTAACCTAATCCTTCTTGCCGGCCGCTCGCTGCTGAACCTGCGCCTCGGCGTTGTGGCTAACCCGGCGGCGGTACCGTTCCGAAGCGCTTCTGCAGCAGCGGAAGCGCGCCGAAAATGAGCGTCAGCACGCCGCACAGCACCGCAATCACGACCATCGGCCGCGGCGTGCCGTCGGCGAACACGCCGTAGAGCTGCGAGAACACCGCCGCGCCGAAGTTCTGCATGAACACGCCGACGCCGGCCGCGGTGCCGGCGAAGCGCGGAATTTCCGCCATCGCACCGACCTGGCCGTAAGGCATGGAGAGCCCCTGCGCCATGGTGATGAACGTGCCCGGGATAAAGAATGCCAGCGGCGTCACCCAGCCGCTTTCCAGCGCGATTGCCTGTCCGGTGACGCTCGCCAGCGCCACCAGTGATCCGATCGTCACCATCGCCTCGGTCGAGAGGCGGTTGCCGATCCGGGTGGAAATGAAATTGCCGGTAAAAAAACCGATCGGGAACAGCAGGAAGTACATGCCGAACTCGGTGGCCGGGCGGTGCAGCAGTTCGGTCATCAGCGAAGCGGCGGCGCTCGCCATCACCATGAACGCGCCGGTGTTGAAACCGCTCGTAAGCACGAAGGCGTTGAAGCGCAGCCGGCTGAACAGCGCCACATAACTCTGGGCCACGCTCTCGCCGCTGGTGTTGCGATTGGCCTCCGGATGGGTCTCGACCAGGACGAAAAAGGCGGTGAGCGTGATGGCGCCGCCGGCCAACAGCGCGAAGCCGAACACGCTGCGCCAGCCGAGCGTGTCGATCAGTACGCCGCCGATGAAGGGTGAAACCATCGGCCCGAGGGTCCCGAACATCGTGAGATACGCGATGGTCTTGACCAGTTGCTCGGCACGGAACGCGTCGCGCGCGATCGCCCGCACCAGGGTCAACGAACATCCGGCGCCGATCGCCTGGATCAGCCGGCCCAGCACCAGCGTTTCGGCGGTCGGCGCCAGCGCCGAAAGCACGCTGCCGACCAGAAACAGCGCCAGCCCCGACAGCAGCACCGGACGCCGTCCGTAACGATCCGACAGCGAACCATAGAACAGCGTGGCAAAGGCCATGCCGAACAGCGCGATGCTGAAGGTGAGTTGCGCGTAGGCGTCGCTGAGCGCGAGCGCCACCTTCACCGCCGGGATCACCGGAAAGAACAGATGGACGGCGAGCGGCGTGATGAACGCCGTGAGTGCAAGGGAAACCGTGAACGCCCGGGTCGGTGCCTTTCGCGCGGATTCCATCAACGGGGCATCACGCGAGTCCCGGGAACAGCAGGAGCGCGTTGCCGCGGTCGATCGCGGCGCGTTGCGCGGGCAGAATGGCCGGCAGCGTTTCGTAGGTCTTCATCGCCTGCTCGGTCACGGCCACATTGGCAAACGGCCAGTCGGTTCCGAACAGGATCTGTTCGGGCGCCGCGACGGTTTCCAGGCAGCCCCAGGTCTGCGCTCCGGGCGACATCGCGTTGTCGTACCAGAAGCGCTTGAGCAGGGCGAACACCTCGTCCTGCGACAATTGCTTGAGCCGCTTGTCGATCATCGGCGACACTGACAGCCGCCAGGAGAAATATGGCACCAGCCCACCGGCGTGCGGGAGGATGAACTTGATGCGCGGGTAGCGCTCCAGCGCGCCGCCGAAAATCAGGTTCACCACCGCCCGCGTGGTGTCGAACAGGTATTCCATCATGAAATACGGCCACGGCAGATCGATCTGCTTGTTCGCCGGATGCGAGCCCGGATGCACGAACACCACGCCGTCGCGCTGGTTCAGCGCGTCCATTACCGGATCGAACTGCGGGTCGCCGAGGAACTTGCCTTCGTAGCTCGCGAACAGGCTCACGCCGCTGAACTTCAACGTGTCGAGGCAATGACCCACCTCCGCCACCGCGTCGTGCACGTTCCACATGGAGATGGTGCCGAACGCGCCGAACCGCTTGCCGTGCTTGGCGTTCAACTCGGCAGAGTAATCGTTGCAGCGGCGCGCCAGAATCTTTGCCTCGGCGGGCTTGCAGAACTGCACGCCCGGCTGGCCGAGCGACATCAGCGCTGTTTCGATATCGAACCGGTCCATCACCTCGAGCGCGAGTTCCGGCGACCAGTCCGGATAGCGGCCGATCGCCGGACCGGAGCCCGCGGCATAAACCAGATCCGAGTAGAACTTCGGGATCATGTAGTAGTGGACGTCGATCCGCCGCGCGCCCGGCATGGTCTAGACTCCGCCCTTGCTGCTCTTGAGCATCTCGCCGCAGCCGGCGCGCTTGGCCCAGAACTCCCAGCCGCGCTGCATTTCCGGCGAGCCGGCGCGGAAGTCCTGCCGCTTCTTGATCTCATTCTCCGACATCGCCTTGAACTCGCCCATCTGGATCGCCGCCATCAGAATGCGCGCGTTGCGCGGCAGATAAACCGACAGTCGCACCAGCTTGAGCAGGCCGTCGGCGGCGGCCGCGAACCCGTGGCCGCGCATCAGCACCACCGAGTTCTTGCCGAGCTTCTTCGCCATGTCGCGGCCCTGGTCCATGTTGATGACCAGCAGGTTGGTCGCGTCGCCGAATTTTTCGTCGATGTCCCAGACCGGAACGTGGGTTCCCATGTCACTCGCAACGTGAGCCACGCAGCACATCGGCGTCTTCGAGATGCTGAACGGCAGCACCGCCTCGGCGTGCGAATGGATCACCGCGTTGACGTCCGGCCGCGCCTCGTAAACCGCGCCATGGATGTAGCGCTCCAGATAGCCCGGCCGGCTGTCGTTGACCGGCGTGCCGTCGAGCTTGAACTCAATGATGTCGTCGGCGGTAACGAATTCCGGGCTGAGCGACCGCGACAGCAGGTAATGGTCGGGCTTGGATGGGTGGCGGATGCTGACGTGGCCGTAGGCGTCGACCACATCCTCCTTTGCCAGGATCCTGTTGGCGATCACCAGATCGCCGATCAAACGCTGCAACTCATCCATACCGAACCTCCCACGCGCATCCCCGCCGCCGCTTTCGCGGGCCACGTTAGCGGAAGGATTTTGAGGAGTCTCGGTTTCGGCCTGCGTGGCAGGGCTTCTCAACCGTCATGCCGGGCTTACCCGGCCGAACATGACGGAACCAACGGTCCGCGCTGAGAGAGCCTAGAAGAAGCTCTTCTTGCTGGTCTGGACGCCGACCTTGGTGAACTCCTCGGCCACGCTCGGCTTGATTTCCTTGGCCACCTCGAAATCGATGGCGCTGGCCGCCACATCACCCTTCATCAGCTTGGCGACACCCCGACCATACAAGGCGCGCGGCGCGTTCGGCGCGATCTTGAGCGCCTCGTCGTAGTCGGTCAGCGCCTGATCGGGCTGGCCGAGCTTGAGATAGGCCATGCCGCGATAATCGAGCGCGGTGGCGTTGTTCGGCTTCAGCGTGAGCGCGGCGCTGCAATCCTCCAGCGCGGCCTTCAACTCGCCGACCGCGGCGCGTGCGCCGCAACGCTGATTCAGCGCATCGGCGTTGCCCGGCTGCAGCTTGATCGCCTGATTGTAGTACTTGATCGCCTGGCTGTAGTCGCGCGTGCCGTAGAACAGGTTGGCACGGTTGTAGTTGGCAACCGCCGGCGCAGCGTTGTTCTTGATGGTCTGGTTGACCTCCTGGATCACACGGTCGTCGTCGCGCTTGCTCTCGTAGACGCTGACGCGATTGGTCGGCGCGATCGCATAGTTCGGCCCGACGGCGATCGCGGTGTCCGCCTCGATCACGCTGATATCGTACTCCCGCTTGCCGGCGCCGCTGATGCCGCGGTCGCGGGCCGCGCTGGCGTAGTTCGGGTTGATCTTCATCGCCGCGTTCAGATCGGTACTGGCGCGGTCGTATTCGCGCTTGTCGTAGTAGGCGACGCCGCGGTTGTAGAACGCCAGCGCGTAGTTCGGATCGAGCTTGATCGCCTGCTGATAGTCCGCGATGGCGCTGTCGGTGTCGCCCTTGTTGCGGAACGAGAACCCGCGATTGTTGTAGACCTGCGGATCGTTGGGGTTGAGTTTGATCGACTGGCTGAAGTCGGCGATCGCGCGGTCAGACTCGCGTTTATCGTCGAGGGCAAGGCCGCGGCTGTTGTAGGCGGCCGCGTAGCCCGGATTCAGCTTGATCGCCTCGTCGTAATCGGCGATGGCGCGATCAAGCTCCTTCCGCACCGAGAAGATGTTGCCGCGGTTGTACAGCGCCACGGCGTACTTCGGATCGAGCTTGATTGCCTGATCGAAGTCGGCAACGGCGCGATCGAGATCGCCCTTGCTGCGCCACGCCAGCGCGCGGTTGTAGAACGCGCGCGGATCGTCAGGGTTGAGCTTCAGCGACTGGTCGAGGTCGGCGATCGCGCGATCGACGTCGCCCTTCATGCCGTAGGCCGCGCCGCGGCCGCTGAAGGCCACCGCCATGCCGGGATCGAGACGGAGCGCCTGCTCAAGACTCGCCAACGCGCGGTTGATGTCGCCCTTGCTGCGATAGGCGAGACCAAGCGTCGAGAGCGCCTGGGCGCTCTTCGGCTCGAGCCGAGCCAACTTGCCGAAGTCGGCGATGGCGCGGTCGAGATCGCCCTTGTCACGCAACGCGAGGCCGCGATTGTAGAGTGCCAGCGCGTAGTTCGGGTCAATCTTCACGGCCTGGTCGAAGTCGGCGATGGCGCGGTCGTGGTCGCGCTTGTCGTAATACGCGTTGCCGCGGTTGTAGTAGGCCGAGGCTTTCAGCACATCGAGTTTGATCGCCTGCTCGTAATCCGCCGCGGCGCGGGCGATGTCGCCCTTGGTGCGCCAGGCAAAGCCGCGGTTGCTGTAGGACAGCGCATCCTTCAGGTCGAGCTTGAGCGCCTGCTCGAAGTCGGACAGCGCCTTGTCGGTGTTGCCTTGCATGCCATAGACCGTTGCGCGGTCGGCATAGGCCGGGGCGTAGTCCCGATTGAGCTTAATCACCTGATCGAGGTCGGCGCTGGCGCGGGCAAAGTCGCGCTTGCCCAGGTGGGCGTTACCGCGCGCGTAGAGCGCGACAGTGTAGTTGGGGTTGAGCTTGAGCGCGCCGTCGAAGTCGGCAATGGCGCGGTCGAGTTCGTTGCGGTTGCGCAGGGTCAGGCCGCGGTTGTAGAGCGCCAGCGGGTTGCGCGGATCGAGCTTGATGGACTGGTCGAAGTCGGCCAGCGCCTTCTCCGCGTCGCCGCGGGCGCCATAGGCGAGGCCACGGTCGTTGTAGGCCAGCGCATAGTTGGGATTGAGCTTGATCGCCTGGTTCTGGTCAGCAATGGCGCGTTCGATGTCGCGCTTGTTGGCGTAGGCGTTGCCGCGATTGTGGAACACCAGCGGATCGGCCGGATTGAGCTTCACCGCCTCGGTGTAGCTGTCGATCGCCTTATCGTAATCGGCCTTGTCATAGAAGGCGTTGCCGCGGTTGTAGAACGCGAAAGCATAGCTCGGGTTGAGCTTGATCGCCTGCTCATAGTCCGCCAGCGCCCGATCGACTTCGCCCTTCACCCCATAGGCGACGCCACGGTTGGTGAAAGCCGGCGCGCTTTTCGGGTCGATGGCGATGGCCTGATCGAAGTCCTTGATGGCGCGGTCAAGATCGCCCTTGGCGCCATACGCCAGGCCGCGATCGTTGAAAGCCACGGCGCTGCTGCCGTTCAGTTTGACCGCCTCGTCGAGGTCGGCGATCGCCCGCTCGTAGTCGCGCTTGCGCGCATAGGCGTTGCCGCGATTGTGGAATGCCAGCGCGATCTTGGCGTCGAGTTTGACCGCCTGGGTGAAGTCGGCGATGGCGCGGTCGAAGTCGCGGCGGCCGTACTCGGCGATGCCGCGGTTGTAGTAGGCAAATGCATCCTTCGGATCGAGCCTGATCGCCTGATCGAAATCGGCGACGGCACGGTCGAAGTCGCGCAGGTCATAGTAAGTCAAGCCGCGATCGTAATAGGCGAGCCCGCTCTTCGGATCGAGCTTGATCGCCTGATCGAAGTCGGCCAGCGCCTGTTTGAGCTCACGCTTGCCGTAATACGCGTTGCCACGATTGTAGTAGGCGACGCTGACGCCCGGATTGATCTTGATCGACTGCCCATAGTCCGCGATGGCCTTGTCGAACTCGCCCTTGGCGCTGAGTTCCAGGCCACGGTCGTTGAACGCCTGCGCATAACTCGGGCTGAGTTTGAGCAGGCGCGGAAGCCCCGCGCCCGGACGATCATAACCGAGCAGGCGGTCGCCTGTGCGATCCTTGGCCGCCTGCGCGGTCACCAGATTGACTTTGGCTTTGACGAGCTGATCGA
Source organism: Alphaproteobacteria bacterium (assembly GCA_026400395.1). Lineage (GTDB taxonomy): Bacteria > Pseudomonadota > Alphaproteobacteria > Rhizobiales > Xanthobacteraceae > Z2-YC6860. Next base: position 6,950 of record JAPLPD010000080.1, read on the forward strand.
AGTCGGCGATGGCGCGGTCGTAGTTGTGCTTGTCGTACTGCGCGACGCCGCGGTCGTGCAACGCGACGACGTTGCCGGGATCGAGCTTGATCACCTGATCGAAGCTCTCGATGGCGCGGTCGTAATCGAGCTTGTCGTAATAAGCGGTTCCGCGATTGTAGATCGCCACCGCGTAATCGGCCTGCAGCGCGACCGCCGCGTCGAAGTCGGCAATGGCGCGATCGTACTTGCCCTGGTTGCGATAGGCGATGCCGCGGTTGTTCAGCGCCACGGCATTCCTGCTGTCGAGCTTGACGACCTGTTCGAAGTCCTTGATGGCGCGCTCGTGGTCGGCCTTCGCGCCATAGGCGATGCCGCGCTCGTTCCAGGCGATCACATCGTTGGCGTCGAGCTTGATCGCCTGGCTCAGGTCGGCGATGGCGCGATCGTAGTCGCCGCGGCCGTATTGCGCGAGGCCGCGGCCGCGTAGCGCCGAGGCGAGATTCGGACTGAGCTTGATCGCCCGGTCGTAGTCGGCGATGGCACGCTCGTTGTCACCGCGCAGCCGGTAGGCGGCGCCGCGGTTGTTGTAGGCGGCGTCATAGTTCGGGTTGAGCCGGATCGCGTTGTCGAAGTCGGCGATGGCGCGGTCGGTGCGTCCCTTGGCGGCGTGAGCGGCGCCGCGATCGTTGAAGGCCAGCGCCTGCGACGGATTGATCTTGAGCGACTGATCGAAGTCGGCGATGGCGGCCTCGAAGTCCTGCTTTTCGGCAAGGAGGCTGCCGCGGCTGTACAGGCTTTGCGAGTCGTTCGGATTGATCTTGATCGCCGCGTCGAAGTCCTTAATCGCGTTGTCGAGATCGCCCTTGCCGCGATAGAGCTGGCCGCGATTGTTGTAGGCCAATTCGTACTTCGGGTTGGCGGTAATGGCTTGGCTGAAATCGGCGATGGCGCGTTCGACGTCACCCTTGGCCTTGTAGGTCAGGCCGCGGTTGTTGTAGGCGACCTCGTATTTGGGATTCGCCTTGACCGCCAGGGTAAAGTCGTCGATGGCGCGGTCGGTGTCGCCTTTGCCGCGATACAGCAAGCCGCGGTTGTTGTAGGCGATGTCGTAGTTCGGGTTGAGCCGGATCGCCTGGGTGAAATCGGCGATGGCGCGATCGGCCTTGCCGGTCGCGGCGTTGACCAGACCGCGATCGTTGTAAGCGCCGGCGAATTTGCCATCGAGCCGGATCGCGTTGTCGAGATCGGCGATGGCGCGGTTGTAGTCCTGCTTGTTGCTGTAGGCGAGGCCACGGCTGGCGAACGCCGCCGCGAACTTCGGATCGAGTTTGATCGCCTGGTCGAAGTCGGCGATCGCCCGGCCGCTGTCGCCCTTGTCGCGATAAGCCAGGCCGCGATCGTGATAGGCGCTGGCGCTGCTCGGATTGAGCCGGATCGACTGATCGAAGTCGGCGATGGCGCGGGCATAGTCGCGCTTGTCGTAATAGGTGGTGCCGCGGTTGGCGTAGGCCGCCGCGAATTTCGGGTCGAGCTTGATGGCCTGTTCGAAGTCGGCGATGGCCTCGTCGTTGAGCCCCTGGTTCCAGAAGGCAAAGCCGCGATTGTTATAGGCCGCCGTGTTCTTCGGGTTGATCTTGATCGCCGCCGAGAAATCGGCCGCCGCGCGCTCGAAATCGCGCTTGTCGCGGTAGGCCATGCCGCGATTGTAGAAGGCAGTGTCGTAGTTCGGGTTGGCCTTGATGGCCTGCTCGAAGTCGGCGATGGCGCGGTCGAGATCGCGCTTGCCGAGATAGGATTCGCCGCGGTTGTTCAACGCGACCGCGAACTTGCCGTCGAGGCGGATCGCCTGGTCGAAATCCTGAATGCCGCGGTCGGTCTCGCCCTTGGCGATATAGGCGAGGCCCCGGATGTTGAACGCCAGCGGGTAGTTCGGACGTCCGTTGATCGCCTGGTTCAGGTCGGTGATCGCGCGATCGTAGTCGCGCCGTTCGAAATGAGCGAGGCCGCGGTTGTAGTAGGTCGGCGCATAGCCCGGATTGATGCGGATCGCCTGCTCGTAATCGGCCAGCGCCTTGTCATATTCCTTGCGGTCCCAGTACGCGAGACCACGGTTGTAGAAGGCGAGCGCGTTGCGCGCGTCCATCCGGATCGACTGGCTGAAGTCACCGATGGCGCGCTCTTGGTCGCCCTTGTCGCGGAACGCGAGGCCGCGGTTGTAGTACGGCAGCGGATTTTTCGGATCGAGCTTGATCGAGCGGTCGAAGTCGGCTAGCGCCTTGTCCATCTCACCCATGGCGCGATAGGTCAGGCAGCGATTGTAGTAGGCGAGCGAATCCTTGCCATCGAGCTCGATGGCCTTGCTGAGATCCGCCGCGGCCTTCTCGTAGTCGTGGCGGTCGTAATAGACGACGCCGCGATCGTAGTAGGCCAGCGCGTAATTCGGATTGATCCGGAGCGCCTGATTGTAATCGGTGATGGCGCGGTCGTAGTCGCGCTTGTCGTAGTTGGCGTTGCCGCGATTGTAATAGGCGAGCGCGAAATCCGGGCTGATCAGGATCGCCTGATCGTAGTTGTTGATGGCGGCATCGGTCTCGCCCTTGTTGCGATAGGCCAGGCCACGGTTGTTGTAGGCCAGCGAATCCTTCGGGCTCACCAGGATCGCCTGATCGAAGTCGGCGATGGCGTGATCGGTTTCGCCCTTGGCGATGTAGGCGAGGCCGCGGTCGTTCATCACCGCGGTGAGCGTCGGATTGATCTTGATGGCCTGATCGAAGTCGCGGATAGCGCGGTCGAAGTCGCGCATGTCGCGATAGGCCAGACCGCGATTGTGGTAGGCGTAGGCGTCGGTCGGTGTATTCTTGAGAACGGCGTCGAAGTCCGGAACCGCGCGGTCCGGCGCGCCGGCGGCGCGATACGCCATCGCGCGGTTGTAGATGGTCATCGTGCTTTTCGGGTTGAGCCGGATCGCCTGGGTCAGGTCGGCGATGGCGCGCTCGTAGTCGCGCTTCTCATAGAGCGCGTGGCTGCGCGTGGAATAGTAGGTCGCATTCCGCGGATCGAGCTTGATCTCCTGATCGTAGTCCGCCATCGCGTTGTCGGCGTCGCCCTTGGCGCGATAGGCCGTGGCGCGGCTGAAGTAAACGTTGGCGTCCTTGCCGTCGATGTTAATCGACTCGCCGAGATCCGCGATCGCCTTGTCGAGGTTGCCCTTCTCGCGATGGGCTTCGCCGCGATGGAAATACATGGTTGCGAGCGTCGCCGGCTTTTCCTTGCCGGCGTCGATTACCACCGTGCAGGCGTCGATCAGCGCGAGCTGCGGGGTATCCTTGTTCAGGCACGCGGCACGTTCCTGCACGTTCAGGATCGGCTCGGGCTTCGTCTTGGCGGCCGCTTGCGGCTGCGGCTGGGCCGCGCGCTGCGCCGCCGGGGCGTCCTGCGCGGGGCGCACCGCGCGCGGTTGCTGTTGCTGCTGATACTGCGGCACGGCGCGCCGCTGGTCGCGCTGGCCCCACGGCGGCGTTTGCGCGAAAGCCGGCGTTGCAGGAAGGAGAACCGCTGCTGCCAGCATCGCCACGCCGATGTGGTGACGCATTGACGTAATCATGCCTACCCGCCTCATGATCCTTAGCCCCAGCTTGCGCCGTGAACGGACCTATCCTTGTGCCTGCCTGCGCTCTATAGCGCGCACGGTTTGGTAAACGTTGGGCTTTTGCCGGGTAACATTAATCGCCGCGCGCATATTTTTCCGATGCGCTTTTCCGCCTGGAATTCCGGCGCCGCATAGCGTTTCGCGCGATCGGAAAACTCCGGGATTCGGCCGTGTTCGCGGCGCTGCGACAATGTGGTGAAGCGTCCGTTAACAGCGGCGAAACAATTTTCGCAACACGTTCACCATGCCCGCACCGCGGCCAACAACACGGCGCGCTCGTTGGTACTAACCTGATCAAATCGCCCGAACCGCCGAGTTCTGCTTGGCGCACCGGGCTCACTGCGACTACAAAAACTCACACCTCGGAATCGTTCGGCGGCAACACCGGCTTGAAGGCGCGATGAACCTGATCCTCGTCAAAATGTTTGCCACGGCGCTCGCGCTGGCGCAGGTGACGACGCGTCCGGAATCGCTGAAGACCGAGTTCGATCCGATCGCCGTTCAGCCCGCCGTCGTGCAGCTTCTCAAGGACGGCTGCGCTCACATGCGCAAGGCGTTCGACATCGAGGATCTCAATCTCGACACGCTGATCGACACCGCGATGGAAGACCCGAAGGCGATCGCTGGCGAAATCCGCGCCTTCCGCGGCATCAATTTCGACGACCTTATGATCGCCTACAAGCAGTTCTGCGGCAACGACAAGTTCGATCCCGCGCGCTACGACCTGCAGCCCGTCATCGAATTCTACAACGGCGTGGCCGCGAACCTGCCCGATCACGCCAAGCTCAAGAATCTGAAGCTGCCCGGCACCAGCAGCGTGCTCGACGGCAAGGGCGAGAAGTTCGCCGAGTTACTCGAGTCCGATCATCGCCGCGTCTGGGTGCCGCTGTCGCAGATGCCGGAGTACGTGCAGCGCGCGTTCGTCGCCGCCGAGGACAAGCGGTTCTATCAGCACAAGGGCATCGACGAACGCGGACTGATCCGCGCCTTCATCACCAACATCGCCGAGCCCGGCCGCCCGCAAGGCGGCTCGACCATCACCCAGCAGGTCGCCAAGAATCTTCTGGTCGGCGACGACGTCAGCTACGAGCGCAAGATCCGCGAGATGATCGTCGCCTCGCGCATCGACACGTCGCTGAGCAAGGATGAGATCCTCGAAATCTATCTCAACTCGATCTATCTCGGCCGCGGCGCCTGGGGCATCGACACCGCCGCCCGCAGCTACTTCAAGAAGCCGGCGTCGTCGCTCACCGTCGCCGAGGGCGCGATGCTGGCCGCGATGGCCAAGGGTCCGTCCTACTTCAGTCCCGACCGCTACCCGGAGCGAACGCACGAACGCTTCGCTTACGTGCTGAAGCGGATGCAGGAAGACAAGGTCGTGGGCGCCGAGGCGGTCAACCCCGGCGTCACCGGCATGCCGCGCATCGTTCCCTACGAGCGGCCGCGCCGCGAAGCCGGATTCCATTTCGTCGATCATCTGCTGCGCGAGGCCAAAACGCTGGTCGGCATGCAGTCTTTGACCTCGGAATCCTACACGGTGCGCTCGACGATCAATTCGAAGCTGCAGAACGCCACCGAAACCGCCTTGCAGGATGGGCTCGCCCGTTACGAAGCCGGCAGCGGCCGGGCACGTTACGAAGGCCCCGAGCTCAACATCGGCGAGCTCAACATGAAGGTCGAGACCGAGCAGAGCACCCGTGCGCTGCGCCGTGGCCGTGTCATGAAGCCGGTGTGGCAGATCGCGCTGCAAAGCGCGCGGCTGCCGCTCTATGATGTGCACTGGGCGGCCGCCGTGATCCTGAGCAACGCCGGCAACGGGCAGATCAAGGCCGGCCTCAACGATGGCCGCGTCGTGCCGCTGACGGTGCCGAACTACGTCGCGCCGGGCGCGCTGCACGTCAACGACGTGGTCTACGTCAACATCACCGAAGGCAAAAAACGCAGCGACGCCAAGGCGGAGCTGCGTATCCGCCCCAAGGTGCAAGGCGCCGCGCTGGTGTTGGAGAACAAGACTGGCCGCATTCTGGCGAGGGTCGGCGGCTTCTCCTATCCGTTGAGCCAGCTCAACCGCACCAGCCAGGCGCTCCGCCAGCCCGGGTCATCGATCAAGCCGCTGACCTATCTCGCGGCGCTGCATCGCGGGCTGCAGCCGAACACGCTGATTCTGGATCAGCCGGTGACATTGCCGCCGATTCCCGGGGTCACCACGCATTCGTGGACGCCGAAGAACTACGACAGCTCAAGCTGGGGTTCGATCACCCTGCGCCGGGCGCTGGAGAGTTCGAAGAACCTCGTCACCGCGCGGCTGCTCGACGGCGGCATCGACAAGGATCCCACCAAGAGCCTGCAGGACATCTGCAACCTGGCGATGGATGCCCGGATTTATCCCGAGTGCATGAAGAACTATCCGTTCGTACTTGGCGCCCAGGCGCTGAAGATGATCGACCTCGCCGGCTTCTACGCCGCGATCGCCAACGAGGGCCTGCGCGTGACGCCCTACGCCATCGATTCGATCGAGCAGAACGGCCGCGCCGTCTACAAGCACCAGGCCGGCGCACCGCATATGCTGGCGGGCGGCGACCGGGCTCCTTTCTATCAGCTTCGCACCATCCTCGAAGGAGTGGTGGCGCGCGGCACCGCGGCTTCGATGAAGCATCTTGCGCACTACGTCGGCGGGAAGACCGGCACCACGGACAACGAGAACGACGCCTGGTTCGTCGGCTTCACCAGCGACGTCAACGTCGCGGTGTGGGTCGGATATGACAACGCCCGCGGCAAGCAGACACTGGGCCACAGCGGCACCGGCGGCCACACCGCGGTTCCCATCGTCGAGCCGATCATCCAGGCCACCTGGAATTTTGTCGGACCGAAAACCGCGCTGCCGCCGCCCTCCCCGGAGGCCGCGCGCTCTCTCAAGGCGCTGCCGATCGACTTTGCCAGTGGACAAAGGCTGGCGTCCAACCACGGCGGCGCTTTCACCGAGTATTTCAAGCTCGACGGCAACAAGAGGCTGCGGGACACTCAATACTCGCTGGCCGGACGCAACAGCATGGCGTCCGCACCGAGGCCGGGCACCGGCGGCAGCATGGAAGCAGGTCAAGGTCAAGGTCCGGGCGCCGGCTCTGGAAGGCCCTCGGGCGTTGGCCCTGCAATGAATTCCGGCCCAGGCCGGATCGAAGAGCGGCCGCAGTATGTGCAGCCATCGGGCGCAGGCGGCCGGTTGCCGCCTTCGGATCGGGTGCCGCGCAATCTGCGGGAGCTGTTCGGCCTCCGATAACGGGGCGCACACTTAAATCGGCCACTGTTTTTTGGAAACTGAGTCTGAAGCACGCAGCACCGCGACCGCGCTGGTGTTTGCGACGACCGTCGCCTTCGCCGCCGCGCAGGACTATCAGATCGTCAAGGTGGCTTCCGTCGCCGGCGCGACCATCGACGGTCTAAAGCCCAAGACCATCTTTTTCACCGACCATCGCATCGACGAGACGTCGGACAAGGGCGCGTTCTCTCGTTTTGATGAATGGACCCGCAGCAAACCGAACGAGGCCAAGTTCCTCAACATCTTTCCCACCTTCAAGGAAGGCATGGTCCACAAGATCATCGACGGCTCGAAGAAAGAGGTGAAGGACGAGTTGCAGATGTACGTCACCGAGGCGCGCTTCATGCTGTCGCGCCCGGCCGCTTCGGTGGACCTCAAGACGTTTGCCAAACTCTCATTCATCCAGAGCATCGATCCGTCGATCAAGCACGAGGCCATCAAGCCATCGGATATCTCGACGCTGAAGGACGAGAAGGGCCAGAACAACAAGAACCCCGACCGCGCCTGGTGCGAGGGCGCCGGAGTCACCGCCTGCATCCGTTCGACCTACAAGCTGGAAGGCAAGCTGCCGATCGGCGTGGCGCTCGCCAACAAGCTGCGTGACAGCGAACGCAAGCTGTCGGACTCGATCGAGTTCGAGAGCGAGATGCGGCTGTTGTCGGGGTCTGACCTCGATGAGGCCGGCTTGCAGAAGCTGACCGGCATCGACACGCCGGTCGCCGGAATGCTCGAGCAGAACATGTTCTACGTCAATCAGGTGATGCGCTTCGGCAAGCTGATCGCCGTGTTCCAGCCCAACCCGGTCGATGCCAAGAGCACGATCACCACGGTGATGATCGCGCTGGCCGTCGGCTCCAGCACGCTCGACCAGAAGAAAAAGTACGAGAACGTGCCGGTGCTGCGGAATTTGGTGCCGTCGCAGGTGCTGCTCGGCAACAGTTCGTTCAACACCGGCAACTCGATCAGCGCCGGCCTGCCGAACTACGTCCGCAACCGGATTAAGTCGATCGCGGAAATCCTCGATCGCGGCTAGGCGAACTACGCTCACCTGAAATGAATAGCAACGGCCCGCCTCAGCGGGCCGTTTTGCTATTAGCGATGCTATAGGCGCCCCGGCGTGACGCGGAAGCAATACGCAACGGGCGTCATGCCCGGACCTGACCCGGGCATCCATCCTCTTGGTGAAGGAGCGGGATCGCCGGGTCAGGCCCGCCGGTGGTGTATTGTGTGCCGCCGCATAAACTTTTCACCCGAACTTATCTCCGCGCACCAAACCGCGCTTATATTCGTCGCCGTCTGGCTCATCGAGGGCGTCGTCTTAAGCGGCGTTTGATGACGGAGCGAGGTGCGGTGCCCGACAACGGCATCGCGGTGGAGCCCCGGGAGGCGCAGCGGCCTACGTCATTGGCCGCGCGCACCCCGTAAGCGGCGGTCTCCGGCAACGGGGATACCGCCGTGGGTGCGATCAAACGGACCCTCGCAAGGTCCGCAGGGGAGCCTCGCAAGCTCCCTGGCGCCTCCCGGCGCTCCATCCCCTCATTGGAGGGGAGAAGGAAATGGGACAAGACGCCCCCGCGTCTCGAACAACAGGGGCGGCGGAGCGTTGGCTAAATCGGCTGTTTGAAAATTGAATCGGAACTTGAGCGCAGCAGCGCAACGAACTCGCGTCACTCAAAACAAAAAAGCGCCGGCCGCTTTCGCAGCCGGCGCAGTTGGCATGCCGGGCGTCAAAGCTGGTTTCAGTTCGAACCCGGCGGAATGACGTATCCCAACAAGCGGCTTTTCGGGTATGGGCTTTCCCACACCTTGTTCCCGTGATTCCCCGAAATGACGATGATGTTGCCGGCGCCGTCGGTGCCGCGAACGATGCCGACGTGGCCGCTGTTAGCGCCGCGCGTCAGCACGACGATGGCGCCGACCCGCGGGCTGTCGATGCGCTTGCCGTATTCGAGAAACGATTTCGCGGCGCGCGAATTGGTGGTGGTGTGTCCGGTCCGGCGCAGGATGAAATTGATGAAGTCTGCGCACCATAGATCGGGATAGGGCACGCCGACCTGGCGCGAACTGGCGCCGACCCATTTGAGGGCTTCAAGACCGATCGCGAAGACGTCGTCCTTCTTGTCGGACGGCATCACGGAGGCGAGGGCTGCGGTGTTGTCAGTGCGGTGAGTCGGTTCGACGGCTGAGCTCAGAACAAACCGGACTTCACCTTTTTCGCCGGCCGCGAAGGCGGGCGCATAAGCCGCCGTGGCGGCGGCCATAACAAGGAGCGTCTGAATCACGCGCTTCATGTCAATTCCCATCTTTAAAACTCTGTCACCGACCTCCTATTTCCTGAGCCGCCGCACGCGGGAAATGGCATTCTTTGCCGTCTTTTTGTGAGGTGATTTTTCCCATTCGGGTAACCTTCCCGCAAGTCCAAACCGAACAATGTTAGCGCACAATGTGAATGTCCCCTTTGTGCAAAGTGAGAATGTCCCCTTTTCGAGTTTGATTCGACGGGGCATTGATGGACAGGGGATTACTGACGATGAGCGCGTCGGAGCGCGAACGGGCGGGCGTCGTGCGTTCGATAGTCGCGGGGCAG
>JAPLPD010000037.1 GCA_026400395.1 Alphaproteobacteria bacterium
GATTGCAGACCGTGAAGCTCAATGGTCCGGCGATCGTCACCGTCGATCTGCGATTGAACGAACCGCGCTACGCGTCGCTGCCGAACATCATGAAGGCGAAGAAGAAGCCGATCGAGGAAAAGACGCCCGACGCCTACGGCGTCGATGCGAATCCGAGACTGGAGCTGATCAAAACGGTCGAGCCGCCAAGCCGCAAGTCCGGGGTGAAGGTCGCGTCGCCCGCCGAGCTTGTCGCCAAGCTCAAGGACGCGGGGGTGATCGGATGACCACACTTCTCCTGGCCGAGCACGACAACAAGTCGCTCAAGGACTCCACCAACAAGGCCCTGACCGCCGCCAAGGCGCTCGGCGGCGATGTGCATATTCTGATCGCGGGCAAGGATGCCAAGGCCGCGGCCGATGCAGCGGCGAAGCTCGACGGCGTGAAGAAGGTGCTGCTCGCCGACGGCGCGCTCTACGAGCACTCGCTCGCCGAGCCGCTGGCGGCGCTGATCGTCTCGCTCGCCGGCGCTTATGACGCCATCGTCGCGCCGGCCACCAGCAACGGCAAGAACGTGATGCCGCGCGTCGCGGCTCTGCTCGACGTGATGCAGGTGTCCGAGGTGAGCAAGGTCATCTCGGCGGATACGTTCGAGCGGCCGGTCTATGCCGGCAACGCGATCCAGACCGTGAAGTCGACGGACGCCAAGAAGGTGCTCACCATCCGCACCTCGACGTTCCAGGCCGCGGCCGAGGGCGACTCCGCGCCGGTCGAGAACGTCACTGCTGCCACAGATCCCGGCGTGTCGTCCTTTGTCGGCGAGGAATTGTCGAAGAACGACCGGCCGGAGCTGACCTCCGCCAAGATCATCATCTCCGGCGGCCGCGCCATGCAGAGCCGCGAGAACTTCACCAAGTACATTGAGCCGGTTGCGGATGCGCTGGGCGCCGGCGTCGGCGCTTCGCGTGCCGCGGTTGACGCCGGCTACGCGCCGAACGACTGGCAGGTCGGCCAGACCGGCAAGGTGGTGGCGCCGGAACTCTATGTCGCGGTCGGCATTTCCGGCGCGATCCAGCATTTGGCCGGAATGAAAGACTCCAAGGTGATCGTCGCGATCAACAAGGACGAGGAAGCGCCGATCTTCCAGGTCGCTGATTACGGGCTGGTGGCCGATCTTTATCAGGCGCTGCCGGAACTCCAGGCCGAATTGGCCAAGATAAAGAAATAAGATCAGGCGCTGAAACTCAGCTATCCTCTAGGGCTGCGGACCAACATCATGGCGCATAGCATTCGCAAGGTCGGCATTATCGGCGCGGGCCAGATGGGCAACGGGATCGCCCATGTCTGCGCGCTGGCCGGCATGCCCGTGGTGATCAACGATATTCAGGCCGCGCGGCTCAAGGATGCGCTGGCCACGATCAACGGCAACATGGCCCGTCAGGTCGCCCGCAAGCGCATCACCGAGGACGATAAGCTGGCGGCGCTCAAGCTCATCACCACCGCTGAGACCTACGACGGGCTTTCCGATTGCGACATTGTGATCGAGGCGGCGGTCGAGAAGGAAGACATCAAGCGCAAGATTTTCACCGAGCTGTGCCCGGCGCTGAAGCCCGAGGCGCTGATCGCCACCAACTCCTCGTCGATCTCGATTACGCGGCTCGCCGCCGCGACCGATCGGCCCGAGAAGTTCATTGGCATCCACTTCATGAATCCAGTGCCGGTGATGGAACTGGTCGAGATTATCCGCGGTATCGCCACCGCTGACGTGACGTTCGAGGCGTCGAAAGAGTTCATCAGCAAGCTCGGCAAGACCATCGCGGTGGCCGAGGATTTTCCGGCCTTCATGGTCAACCGCATCCTGCTGCCGATGGTCAACGAGGCGATTTACACGCTTTACGAAGGCGTCGGTAACGTCGAGGGCATCGACACTGCCATGCGGCTCGGCGCGCACCACCCGATGGGGCCGCTGGAACTTGCCGACTTCATCGGTCTCGACACTTGTTTGTCGGTCATGCAGGTGCTGCACGAGGGGCTGGCGGATTCCAAATACCGTCCGTGCCCGCTGCTGGTGAAGTACGTCGAGGCCGGCTGGCTCGGCAAGAAGGCCGGGCGCGGCTTCTACGACTACCGCGGCGCCAAGCCCGTCCCGACGCGCTGAGCGCTACTGAGTGTCCACCGGCTCGATGCCCGCGGGCAGTTCGAGCCAGTGCGGGCGCCGCGAGGCCCAGTACAATTTCCCCGGCGCCTCGAAACTCGCATCGGAAAAACATCCGACCGGTACACGCGCAGGACGTCCGGCAGCACCTCAAGCCGGGTGAAAACGCCGACGCCGCAGGTCGGACTGAAGTTCGATTCCTGCCAGCGGCCGGCATCGGATGAACGGCGCCAGCTTCGGTGCTCGCCCGTGATGCGCGCCACGGATTCCTTGAAAAACGCCGAGTAGGAAAACGCGCTACCGGTGTCGCGCTGGCAATACTGGCATGAGCAGCCGTGGACGTACTGCGGCGGCGCCGTGAGCGTCACGGTCAGGCCGCCGCACGCGCTCGCCGCTGTCTTCGGATAGGAGGATGGTTCTGTCATCGCCAGAACTTAAGCCGCCCGGCGCGCCGTCGAACACGTAGGACTTGTCGATCTTCACCCACGGCGGCGTCCTCCTTGCTCTTGCGCCGCTTTAGCCGACCGGGGTCATCCAGCCGATGCCGGCGCCGTTGGGCTCGGTGATGATGGCGATCCGCCCGACGTTCGGCACGTCGAAGGCCGGCTTCATCAGCTTGGCGCCGGCGGCGAGAGCCTTCTTCACGCGCGCATCGACATCATCGACCGCGAGATAGGACATCCAGGCTTCGGGAACGTCTTTGTACTCAGCCCGCATTCCCCGGATGACGCTCTGATTTCCGCAACGCTCACGCCGATTCAGATATAGGCATCAGCACCTTATCCTGGATCGAGCGAGGCGATCATGGCGCACCCAGCGGGTGAATCGGACTCGGACGTTCCTCGGCTCA
>JAPLPD010000249.1 GCA_026400395.1 Alphaproteobacteria bacterium
CTCAACAACAAGATCCGCGTCATCCAGCGGCGCGCCTACGGTCTACGCGACCAGGAATATCTGCGGCTCAAGGTGCTCACATGCATGCTCCCAGCGCTCTGAAGTTGCTGAAAACACCCACTCGTTTTCCTGAAGACCCCGAATAATAGGGACTCGATCTGCGGATTACATCATGGCCAGCGGCTATCAACGCCGCACAAACAGGCCGGACACATGACTTGCACCCGACCGCAAGCAGAAAGCCAAAAGAACCCCTTGACCCGTGGGCGCCGTCCACACATGACCCGTGGGCGCCGTCCACTCATGACCCACCCAGTGGCCGGCAACCCCAGTCTCTGATGGCTTGGTTCACAATTCAGGAGTTTTGGTCACGTTAGATGGCGGAGGGAGTCCGGAACGTAAAAGTTCTACTTAGATAGGCCGGGTTCGACATTCGTTGCCGAACAGCGACCGCATCAATAAATTGGATGATCGCAACGGCGTCCCTTCAGAGGCAGAGGATAAACCCATGAACCAAGCCGGCGGCCGACGTAACCAAAGCCGCGAGTGGGTGAATATCCCCGTTGCGGACAACGGCGAGGCCATCGTCGCGGCGATGACCGAGGCGGGCGTGGAGTTCGTGTTCTTCACCTCCGGCTCCGAGATCGGCTTCTATCAGGAAGCGATCGCCAAGGCCGAGGCTCAGGGCCGCAAGGCACCGAAGCTGATCTCCGTTACGCATGAACATGCGAGCCTCAACGCTGCGCTCGGCTGCGCCGCGGTCAGCGGCAAGCCGGTCGCGACGGCTGCACACGTCGACTGCGGAACCCAGCACTACGGCGGCGCAATCCATACGGCCTGGCATGCAGGGTTGCCGGTGCTGATCACCGCCGGCATCCCCCCGACTGCGTATCCAGGCAGCATGATCGGCGCGCGCGAGCCGGAGGGCCACCTCTGGCTGCAACAAGCGTTCGACCAGAACGGCATCGTGCGGCAATACACCAAGTGGGATCACCTGCTGAAATTCCAGGACAACACCGGCTTGACCGTTTCACGCGCCCTGCAGGTCGCTTGCACCGAGCCGCGCGGGCCGGTCTATCTCAGCATTCCGCGCGAAGTGTCGCTTGCGAAGGCGGACAACACACGCTTCCCCACCTTGGATCAGCTCGGCGTGGGGCGTCCGGCGGCGCCGGAGCCGGACGGCGTTCGCGAGCTCGCAGCGAGGCTCGTGAAAGCGGACAATCCAATTGTTGTGGTGTCCCGCTCGGGCCGCAATCCGGCGACGGTGCCTGCGCTTGTCCGCTTCTGCGAGCTGTTGGGGTTGCCCGTCGCGCAGTCGGCCAAACGGTCGTACCAATGCTTCCCGTTCACCCATCCACTCTACCAGAGCAGCGTGAGCCTGGCAGGTGCCGACGTGGTACTCGTGATGGACGTCGACATCCCCTGGATGATCGGACCGAATGCGCCGTCGGACGACGCGTTCGTTGCCATGGTCGATGTCGAGCCGTCAAAGCGCCGAATCCCGATCATGGAATTCACGGCCGACCTGCGGCTCACCGCCGATACCTTGCTGACGCTTGAGGCGCTGGAAACGGAGGTTCGCGCCATCGCCTCAGCAGTCGACCGCGAACGCTTTGCCGCCCGTGCCAAGCGCTGGGGCGAGACGTCCGAAAAACGCCGCCGGGCGCTCGCCGAAAACGCAAATGCTGCGGCGGGCAAAACGCCGATCGACGTACGCTGGCTCTCGTACCAGATCGGACAAGCGCTCGAGGATGATTGGCTCGTGTTCGACGACACGATCGGCGTCAGTCAGGTTCATGATTATCTTCAATGCGCGCGGCCGAACTCCTATTTCTACAATCCTGGCAGCAGCGGCGGATGGGCGCCGGGGGCAGCATTCGGCGCCAAGCTCGCGGCCCGCGATCGCAACGTCGTCGCGATCACCGGAGACGGCTTCTACATGTTCGCCTCGGCTATCCATTCGCTGTGGTCGGCAGCGCAATACAAGGCTCCATATCTCACCATCGTCTACCAGAATCGCAGCTATTCGACCGGAACGCTTCGCGTGTCGCGCAGCTATCCGGATGGCTTTGCGACCAAAGCCGGCTATCCTGGCGGCTACTTTGAGCCGCCGATCGACTTTGCTGCTGAAGCCAGATCAGCCGGGGCTTACGGAGAAAACGTTACGAATCCAAAAGAAGTAGGACCGGCACTGCAACGCGGCATGAAAAGCGTCCGACAGGGAACGTCAGCGGTCATTTCGGTCTGGTTGCCGCGGCTGCTGCAAGCAGACTAGAGTTTCGAGTGACCAGCACCGCTGGCGCTTTCCGAATCGCGCCTCGCGTCTACTGCCTTGGCGGCGTGATCTTCTGTCCAGTCAACTCGGCCAGCTCTCCCTGCCGCGCGATCTCGTCGCGGATGAACTTTTCGAACTTCTCGGGCGTGTTGTCAGCGGCCGGCGGCGGCACCATTCCGAGTTCCGCCATCGGCTTCTTGAACTGATCGGTGTGCAACACTTCGTTGAGCTGCCTGTTCAGATAGGCGACGATCGGCTTCGGCGTCCTGGCCGGCGCCCCAAGCCCGACGAAACCGCGCACGTCGATCTTGAAGCCCAGCTCGGTGAAGGTCGGAACGTCCGGCCAGGCCTCCATGCGCTTGGAACCGGCGACCGCCAGGGCGCGAAGCCTGCCGGAATCCACGAGCGCCTTGCCCTGTGAGAAGTACGTGAAAGTGCCCTGGATTGCGCTGGTGGCAACGGCGGTCGCAGACTCCCCCGAACCGCGATAATGCACCGCCTGGATCTGGACTCCCGCGGCGCGATTGAATTGCGCCAGCGCCGCATTCGGCGATGACGCCGGACCGGAGGTTCCGATGCTGTACTTGCTCGGATTGGCCTTGGCATCCGCGACCAGTTCGGCCACCGTCTTGATCGGCAGGTTGGCGTCGATGACCAGGATCATCGGCGGCCCGTCGACGATCCAGCCGATCATCGCGAAATCATCCACGGGGTGGTAAGACAGCGTCATGAAATGGATGTTCTGCGCATCGCCGATCGAATTGGCATGCAGCGTGTAGCCATCCGGCGCGGCGCGCGTGACGTAGGCTGCGCCGATCGTGCCGGAAGCGCCGGTGCGGTTTTCGATGACAACCGGCTGACCGATCTTCTCCCGCAGCAGCGATGCAGCAAGGCGTGCGGGCACATCGGTCAGGCCGCCCGCCGGGAACGGTACCACCATGGTGATGGTGCGGTTTGGAAAATTCTCCGCCTGAGCCCAGGCGGTAACGGTCGCGGCAAGACATATCCCGATCCAGCTCAGCCATCGCAGCGCAAATTTCATCGGTTTGCTCCGCCAGAAATTCCGGTCTACGATAATGTGTCGAACGCGCGCCCGTGTCAAAGTCTGGCCCCATCTTCCCCCAGCGCCGCAGCGATGCGATGCTGCTGGGCGATGAACAAGGAATGGACCGAATGACCAAGAAGAATGCAGAGCCGTTGCTCCCCGTCGAACTCGGCGCGGGCAAGGTGAAATTCGCGCAGGGCATCAAGGCCGGCCGCTGGGTATTCGCCACCGGCGTCATGGCCCAGGATTTCAAGAATGGCATCGCGCCGGACGTGCTGGCCGAGGACGCCCCGCATGCCGGCCTGCCCAAGCGCGAGAAGGAGGCGCTGCGCATCTGGGAAAACATCGACGCGGTTCTGCGCGCGGCCGGCACCGACCGCAACAACCTCGTACGCACCGACCAGTACTATGCGACGGTCAAGGCCGTCCCTGCTTACCAGCACGTCCGGCGCGAATTCCTTGGGGGCCGGGTCGCGCCATCGA
>JAPLPD010000084.1 GCA_026400395.1 Alphaproteobacteria bacterium
GCGGATGTGGATAACGAGGGGCGACGCTACCGCTGTGAAGGCGCGCGACCCCCCTCGTTACCCACAAACGCTCAGCCCCATCCAAAAGGGGACATTCTCATTGTGCGGAACGAGGGGACATTCTCATTGTGCGTTGACAGACGGGCCGCGGTCGCAGAGGTAAATTGCTGGCGCGTTAGGCCGCTTGAGCGCCGGGCACCGGGTCGGCGACTTCGGTCTCGAACTCGTAGCCGCAGGCGTCGCAGGACCACAGATGCCGGACGTGGCGGTCGTCGAGATACTCGCTCCATTCCGGAGCGAGTAAAATATCCCCGCATTGCGCGCAAGGCACGACCGGCCGAGACCGACGAAGGGCAGGTGCATTCCGAATCCGGAGCTCCATGATGCTCTCCTCGTTGTCGCTTTCCCCGATCTCCGTCCTATGCCCCGTGGGCGTGACGGCATCGTGACCTTCGGAAGCGCGGATGTGGAGCAGCGGCGCTGTCGTATCTCGAAAAAATGCGGCGCAACAAATTAATGCAATCGTGGACCATGCTGCGGTGCGAACGGATTGCTGCGATGCGAACAAGCCGTGTGTATCTTAACTTGTTCGTGCCGGTGTTGCCGTCATTTTCTTTTGGATTGTGATACGCCCGGGCCAAGGTTGATGTTCAGGTTGAATTGCATCGCTTGGCGGCGGCGGGCGCTTCGCTGCTGCCGGAAGCCGTGAAGCCCAAGCAGGACGAATGCAGCCGCCAGCACGACGGGCACGGCATGCAGTATCGGGCTGAAGATCGCCTCGTTGACTGCGGCGAACAGTGTTGCTGCGTGCATGGGGATATTCCGGGCCGGTGTTTCGGTTTGTCGCATCGATTGCGCTTTAGGTTCACGCCACTTTGACATCCGCTGGATCGCGGGCGCCGATGGTCTATATTGCCGGCTTCGCAGCGGACCGGGCCCATGGCCAGCAAGATCGACGAAAAGCCTCCAGCAAAGCTCAAGCCTAAAGCGACGCCGAAAACAGCGCGGCCGCCGCTCTACAAGGTCATCCTGCTCAACGATGATTTCACGCCACGCGAGTTTGTCGTGAAGGTGCTCGAAGCGGTGTTCCGCATGGGCGAAAGCCAGGCCCTCAGCGTGATGATGACGGCGCATCGCCGCGGCGCCTGCGTGATTGCCGTCTATACGCGGGACGTGGCGGAAACGAAGGCCAAAGAAGCGACGGAAATGGGCAAGAGCAAAGGCTATCCGCTCTTTTTCACAACCGAGCCGGAGGAATAAGTTCCACCATACGGGAACTCATGGGTTCCCCCCGGGTTATCGGCTCATCGTCGGACGAAACCCAGGATATTCCCATGAGCATCGGCACAATCATTCTCATCATTCTCGTGATCGCCCTGCTGGGCGGCTTCAGCGGTATCGGCGGCGGCCCGTTCTACGGCACCGGCTATTACGGCGGCGGCGGTCTCGGCCTGATCGTCGTGATCCTGCTGGTTCTCGTATTGCTTGGTCGTATCTAGCGACGGCATCCGGCATCGCCGCGCGGCATACTCGCCGCGCGGCAGCCGCGTCGCAGGCTACACTTGTCGCCGTCGCCCGGCTGGTCCGCACGGTGGGCAAGACACGGATCGAGCATGATGTGGGTTTCGTCACGCCGGCTGTAGGCGCCTTTCATGACGACCCGGTCGCCGGCCTTCATGTCATTCGATTCGTATGTCACGCACAGGACGCGCACGTCCCTGCACATCAGCAGATACCAGAGCGCGCCGTCGGTCTTCACCAGCGTCAGCTCGCCCACCATCGACAGGTCGATCCGGTCTTCCGGCTCGGACATTTCCGCCGACTGGGTCCGGATTTCGTCGCAGTGCGCGGAGGCCCGCGCGGGCTGTTCAGCCGCGGAAAAGGCGGGCCGGTTCGCGATCATGTCCTCGGCGCCTGCGCCGCTCCAGATCAGCGCCAGTGCCAGACCGAGACGGGCAGGGCGGCGCATTTGAAGGGCTCCCGGTCAAAGGCAGGCGTACAGGCAGATCACATTGGTGAGGCTGGCAATGAGCAGCCCGAACACCAGCGTTCTATCGTGCATGGCACGCTCCCATTCAGCGAGAATCGATGGCGAAAGTTTGAACGGGCGCGACCCAAGAGTCCCGGGCTTTGTTTTTCGGGGGATTCAGATTCTATTTACGCCTTCGAGTCCGCCGGAACCGGTCGATTCCGTACGCCGCCACCCGGCGCGCAGGTTGGAACGAACCTTGCTAGCCTCAAAGCTCCGGAAACTTTTTTTGAGGGATGACGAAATGCTCGACAAACAACACGGCTCGCTCAGGGCGTCCGGACGGTTCCGGTGGGCGCTTGCAAGCCTCGTCTTGGTCCTTGGCGTCGCAGAGGCCGCGCCGGCGCATGGCGGCTGGCCGGAAAAGACCGTCACGGTGGTCGTGCCTTACGCGGCCGGCGGCAACACCGACATCATGGCGAGGCTGGTGACCGAATGGCTCTCGAACCGCCTCGGCCACCGTTTCATCGTCGAGAACCGCGTCGGCGCCGGCGCGACCTTGGGTGCCGCCTATGTCGCGAAGGCGGAGCCCGACGGCTACACGTTCCTGTTTGGAGCGGCGCCCCAGCTCCTGGTCGCGCCGCTCGTCCAGAAGGTGAACTACGACGCCCGCAAGGATTTCGCGCCGGTCGCGATCTTCGGAACCGGGCCCCAGGTGCTCGGCATCGGCGCCAATGTGCCCGCGAAAAATCTTCGCGAGTTCGTCACTTATGCGAAAGCCAGTCCAGGCAAGATCAACTACGCGAGCGGCGGGCAGGGCACGGCGGGACACCTCACCGGCGCGCTGCTCGCGGCGCGCGCCGGCCTCGATATGGTCCACATCCCGTACAAGGGCGGCCTGCCGGCGGTGACCGATCTGCTCGCCGGACAGGTGCAGATGTATTTCGGCAATGCCTCCGAACTGCTGCCGCATAGAACCAGCGACAAGATCAAGCTGATCGCCGTCTCGCTACCGAAGCGGATGTCGCAGCTTCCCGACGTCGAGGCCGCTGCCGAAATGTTTCCGGGCTTCAATCTGGCGGCGTGGAACGGCTTTATCGCGCCGGCCGGCACGCCGCGCCCGATCCTGGAACTGCTGGCGAAGGAAACCGTGGCGGCGGCCAAGGATGAGAAAATCGCCGGCCGCCTGATTGAACTCGGCATCGAGCCCGGCAGCCTGATGCTCGCGGATTTTCAGCGCGACATCGACGAGAGCCGCCCTGCCTACGAGGAGGCGGTAAAGGCCGCGGGACTTAAGCCGCCGGAGTGATGGTGCGCCGGCGCTGTGACCATTCGAAATCGTGATGGGAGTTTGGCTGCGGAGCCCGCTAAAGGGTCGGCGGGGGCTTCTAACATTGGGAGCCAATTCGTGGCACTGGAACAAACTGTCGCCGGTTACTCGCCTTACGTCCGCAGCATTGTTCGCATCGTCGTGGCGCTTCTGTTTCTCGAACACGGCCTGTCGCGGCTGTTTGGCTGGCCGTCGGCGCTGCCGTCGCCGCCCGTGCTGACGATGTATTGGTTCGCCGGCGCCATCGAACTGGTAGGTGCGGTATTCCTGTTGCTCGGCTTGTTCACCCGGCCGATGGCCTTCATCGCGTCGGGCGAGATGGCGTTTGCTTATTTCATCAGCCACGCGCCGCGGAATTTCTTCCCTATCCTCAACGGCGGCGACGGCGTGATCCTGTATTGTTTTATCTTCTTCTATCTCGCCTTCGCAGGAGCGGGGCCGTGGAGCGTCGATGCGATATGGAGGAAGCGGACGTAGCGGTTCCGGCCAGCGCCGACAATCACCCGAGTTTTGTAAAAGGGTGGAAGCTCGTGGAGATTTCACTAAAAAGGCGGCCCTAAGGCCGCCTTTTGTTGGGTTTCAGGTGGTGGCAATTCTGGCTGGGCTTACGAACATCCCGTCGTGCTGCCGCACGTGTCGCACTTCATGCACGTGCCATTCCGTACCAGCGTGAAGTTGGCGCACTCGCCGCACATCTCACCCTCGTAGCCCTTGGCCTTCGCCTCGGCTCTACGGTCGGCCTTGGTCGGGACCGGCTGCTGCCAGGCGAGGTTCTCCAGCGCCTGCGCGGGGGAGAGCTTCGCCTCGGGCTCGGCCTTGAGCGCGGTGGCGCCGGCCGAGTGCAGCGCGGTGACGTTGCCGGCGCTTGCCATCGTGGTGCCGGTCGCAGCCACCGGCTCCGACGGGGCGTTGCTCACCACCGACAGCTTGTCGGTGCGCGAGCGGGTCAGGCCCTTCGACACGAAGCGGGTGTTCGGTTCAGCCCGGCCTTCAGTCTCGCCCTTGCCGAGCGCATCGAAGTCCGCCTCGCTCGGATCGACGTGGGCGAGGTCGAAGCGCTCCATGTAGGAGATCGCCAGTTCGCGGAACACGTAGTCCAGGATCGAGGTGGCGTACTTGATGGTGTCGTTGCCCTGCACCGGGCCCTGCGGCTCGAAGCGGGTGAACGTGAAGGCGTCGACATACTCCTCAAGCGGCACGCCGTACTGCAGGCCGAGCGAGATCGCGATGGCGAAGTTGTTCAAGAGGGAGCGGAGCGTGGCGCCCTCTTTGTGCAGATCGATGAAGATTTCGCCGATCCGGCCGTCCTCGTATTCGCCGGTGCGCAGATACACCTTGTGGCCGCCGACCACGGCCTTCTGGGTGTAGCCCTTCCGCCGCGCCGGCAGCTTCTCGCGTTCGCGGAGCACGGTGATGCGTTCGACGATCTTCTCGACGATGCGTTCGGCGGCGACCGCGGTGCGGGCAGCCTGAGGTTTCTCGATGAACGTATCGATACCCTCGTCGTCATCCTCCTCATCGGCGATGAGTTGGCTCTGCAGCGGCTGGGAAAGCTTGGAGCCGTCGCGGTAGAGCGCGTTGGCCTTGAGCGCGAGCTTCCACGACAGCAGATACGCCGACTTGCAGTCCTCGACTGTGGCGTCGTTCGGCATGTTGATGGTCTTGGAGATGGCGCCGGAGATGAACGGCTGCGCCGCCGCCAGCATCATGATGTGGCTTTTCACCGAGAGATAACGTTTGCCGATCTTGCCGCACGGATTGGCGCAGTCGAACACCGAATAGTGCTCGGGCTTGAGGTGAGGGGCGCCCTCGACCGTCATCGCGCCGCAGACGTGGACGTTGCAGGCTTCGATCTCGCGCTTCGAGAAGCCGATGTGCGCGAGCACGTCGAAGGACGGCGAGGCGACCACTTCGGCGGAAACGCCGAGTTGGTTGCGCAGGAAGTCCTCGCCGAGGGTCCACTTGTTGAACGCAAACTTGATGTCGAAGGCGGTTGGAAGCGCCTTCTCGATCTTGTCGATCGCCTCCTGGGTGAAGCCCTTGGCCTTCAGCGTGGTGTGGTTGATGCCGGGCGACTGGCCGAGCGAGCCGTGGCCGACCGCGTAGACCTCGATCTCGCCGATGTCGCTCTCGGAGTAGCCGAGCGCGCGCAACGCCTCCGGGACGGCGCGGTTGATGATCTTGAAGTAGCCGCCGCCGGCGAGCTTCTTGAATTTCACCAGGGCGAAGTCGGGCTCGATGCCGGTGGTGTCGCAATCCATCACGAGGCCGATGGTGCCGGTCGGCGCGATCACGGTGGATTGCGCGTTGCGGTAGCCGTGTTCCTCGCCGAGCGCGAGGGCCTTGTCCCAGGCGCGCTTGGAGTGTTGCGCGAGGCCCGCGAAGAACGTCTCGTGGTTGGCGAGCGTGGCATGGTCGAGCCGCATCGGCGCTGTGGCGAGCTTCTCGTAGCCGGTGTTCTCGCCATAGGCAGCGCGGCGGTGGTTGCGGATTACCCGCAGCATGTGCTCGCGGTTCTTCTTGAAGCCCGGGAAGGGGCCTTGCTCCTTCGCCATTTCGGCGGAGGTGGCGTAGCTGATGCCGGTCATGATGGCGGTCAGCGCGCCGCCGATCGCGCGGGCGGCGTCGGAGTCGTAGCAGAGGCCCGACGCCATCAGCAGGCCGCCGATGTTGGCGTAGCCGAGACCCAAGGTGCGGTACTCGTAGGAGAGCTGCGCGATTTCCTTCGACGGGAACTGCGCCATCAGCACCGAAATTTCCAGCACGACTGTCCACAGGCGGACGGCATGCTCGTAGCCGGCGATGTCGAACTGCTTCGTATTCTTGTCACGGAAAGCGAGCAGATTCATCGACGCCAGATTGCAGGCGGTGTCGTCGAGGAACATGTACTCCGAGCAAGGATTCGAGCCGACGATCGCGCCCGACGCCGGGCAGGTGTGCCAGTCGTTGACGGTGGTGTGGAACTGCAGGCCCGGGTCGGCGCAAGCCCATGCGGCGTGGCCGATCTTTTCCCACAGGTCTCGGGCCTTCACGGTCTTGGCGATCTTGCCGGGCTTGGTGCGCCAGGTCAGATCCCAGTCGCCGTCGGCCTCGACCGCCTTGAGGAATTCATCGGTGACGCGAACCGTGTTGTTGGAGTTCTGGCCGGAGACGGTCAGATAAGCCTCGCTGTCCCAGTCGGTGTCGTAGATCGGGAAGTCGATGTCGGTGTAGCCCTGGCGCGCGAACTGGATGACGCGCTGGATCAGATTGTCCGGCACATGGCTGCGGCGGGCGAGTTTCACCTCGCGCTTCAGCGCGGGGTTCTTCTCCGGCTGGAAGCAGTCGTCGCCGGAGCCCTCGCAGTTCACGCAGGCCTTGAGCACGGCCTTGAGGTGCTTCTGGTTGATCTTGGAGCCGGTGACGAGAGCGGCGACTTTCTGTTCTTCTTTGACCTTCCAGTCGATGAACTGCTCGATGTCAGGGTGATCGGTGTCGACAATCACCATCTTTGCGGCACGTCGCGTCGTGCCACCCGACTTGATTGCACCGGCGGCGCGGTCGCCGATCTTCAAAAAGCTCATCAATCCCGATGACTTGCCGCCGCCGGCGAGGCGCTCGCCTTCGCCGCGCAGCCGCGAGAAGTTGGTGCCGGTGCCGGACCCGTACTTGAACAGCCGCGCCTCCCGCACCCACAGGTCCATGATACCGCCCTCGTTGACGAGGTCGTCGGTGATGCCCTGGATGAAGCAGGCGTGCGGCTGCGGGTGCTCGTAGGAGGTCTTGGACTTCACCAGCTTGCCGGTTTTGAAATCGACGTAGTAGTGGCCCTGGCTCGGTCCATCGATGCCGTAGGCCCAGTGCAGGCCGGTGTTGAACCATTGCGGCGAGTTCGGCGCGCACATCTGCATGGGGAGCATGTAGCGGTGCTCGTCGAAGAATGCCTGAGCATCCTGCTCTGTGTCGAAATAACCGCCCTTCCAGCCCCAGTAGGTCCAAGTTCCGGCGAGGCGGTCGAACACCTGCTTGGAGGAAACTTCGCCGATGATGCGTTCTTTTTCGGGGAGTTCGGCAAGTTTGGCCTCGTCGGCCACCGAGCGCCACAGCCAGGACGGGACGGTCTCTTCCTCGACCTTCTTGAGATGCGCGGGGACACCGGCCTTGCGGAAATACTTCTGTGCCAGCACATCGGACGCCACCTGCGACCAGAACTCCGGAACTTCGACGTTCTCCGCCTTGAACACCACCGAGCCATCCGGGTTGCGGATTTCGCTCGTGGCATGACGGAAGGTCATGTTCGCGTACGGAGACTGGCCGTCCTTGGTGTAGCGCCGCTCGATCCGCATGTGTCTTCTTGCCCCTTGTTGCGTGTCGGCGCTGTGCCGACGTTTTATCCCCGACCGGGTCGTATCCCTGTCGTTTTCAGTGTTTTTGACGCATCCCTTACATAGTGACGAAGGCCCTGAACGGTACCTTTTTCAGCAAACCGGCACGACAAGGCACACGTCCGCCATGATGAAATCAGCAAAAAAATGGCCGTCGATCTGCAAGATTGTGCCTGGCGGGGGACTAAAAACAGGACCCGCGTCAGGCAGTTGGAAACTAGGATAGACTCGCCGCATGCGTCAAGCTGTAGACGCCGAATCTGAATCAAATACTAAATCTTGTGCTTACTGTGAACAGTGGGGACTGCGGGGACGACTCAGTCGGCCACCCCAGAAGTATCGGACAGGTCGAAGAGATTCGGGAAGTCCCCATCGTCAGCGAAATTCCTGTCGAGCTGTCACAAAAGCACAGTCAATCCCCGATATGAGTTTTTTGCGGTTGGAAACGTGTTGTTTCGATCGCTTTGCACATTCCTGGCGATTCCAGGAAAATCCGCGGCTTGTCTTTGAGATGGCGCGCGGGCTGCCGTGCATCGCGCAAAGATTCTTTATTCAATCCAACGGTTTGAACGGTAGGCTCACGGCCATCGTCGCCCGCGGTGAGGGTGTGGGTAAAGAGTTGTGGACAGGCCGTGCGCCACGCCAGCCGTCGCCGTGACAGAACTCGCCGTTCTCACCTGGACACCGGGGCGGGGCGCTGGCATGAACGCTTCAGCCTTCAAATAGAACATGGCGGCCGATGAAGACCTTTTTCCTCCGCTTTTTCACCTGGTGGAACGGCCAAACCTTCGGCACCCAGCTCTGGACGTGGCGTTTCGGCGAGTTGGTTGGCCAGGACGAATTTGGCAACCGCTATTACCGCACTCGCGGAGGCAAGATTGATCCGACGTTGCTCATGCAGCGGCGCTGGGTGGTCTACAATGGCGAGGCCGAGGCTTCGTCGGTACCGCCGTCATGGCATGGTTGGCTTCATCACACCGTTGATGTGTCGCCGACCGAAGAGCGCTATCAGCCGCGCCCCTGGCAAAAACCGCACCGGCCAAACCTCACCGGTACGCTTGGCGCACACCGCCCAACGGGATCGACGCTGGCACAGGGGCGACGTCCCAAGGCCACCGGCGACTACAAGGCTTGGATTCCGGGCCGTTGATCGTACTGCCGCGAGGTGTTGATCTTCCGCCCTTTCCCGGCCGCATTCCGCGTGTTAACCGGGCACTGAATTTCATGTGCTTCCTGGCGCAGGCGACACCCGCCTGATGCTGAAGATGTCCGGCTGATGGCTCGATCCACAATCCGCGCGTTTTTCATGATCGGGTGCATGATCGCTGCGACTCCAGCGATGGCGCAATTTCCGAACATCTTCGACAGTCTGTTCGGCAACCCGCCGCCGCGGCCGCCCAGCGACGTGCCGAGCCGGCCGCCGTCGCAGCCGCAGTACATTCCGCCCGACCGGGGCGGCCTGCCGCCCGGACCGCCGCCCGGACGGATCCAGACTCAGCCATTGCCGCCGCCCCCCGGCGGGATGAGCGCACCACGCCCGCAACAAGCCGCCCCAGGCGCGCCGCCGGGCGGACAGCGTCCGCCTCAGCAGCCGGCTTCGCTCGGACCGCCTCCCTCCAACGAGACCGTCGTCGAGCCGCCGCCGAACAAGATCGCCAATCCGACCGCGGTGTTTTCCGGCCTCGACAAGATCACCGGCCGCATCATCAGCTTCGACGTGTCGACCAACGAGACCGTCCGTTTCGGCGCACTCGAGGTGACGCCGCGCGCCTGCTATTCGCGCCCGGCCACCGAGGCGCCGACGACCGACGGCTTCATCGAGGTCGATGAGCTGACCTTGCAGGGCGAGATCAAACGCATCTTCAGCGGCTGGATGTTTGCCGCGAGTCCCGGGCTCAACGCGGTCGAGCACCCGATCTACGATGTGTGGCTGACCGACTGCAAAGGCGCGCCGCAGCCGGCGGTGGCCGAGGCGCCGGTTGCGGCGCCTTCGCGCGCGCCCGCCGGTCCGCGACCGCAACAGCCGCAACGGCCGCCGCAGCCGCGCGCCACGCAGCAACTGCCGCCGCCGCCCGCGCCCCCGGCGCGGTAATGCCCTAAGGCAAATCCGCCGGCGCTTTCGCGTGCCGCAGCGCGTCTGCTCCGCTCATCGGCCGGCGGAGTGCGTCAAAATCGGCCTCGCCGATCAGCGCCGCTTCGAGAAGCTTCTGGTAATGCTGCCGCGAGACTTCGACCGCGCCGAATGTCATGAGATGATCGGTGACGAATTGGGTGTCGAGCAGGGTGAAGCCGCCGGCCCGCAGCCTGGCGACCAGATGCACCAGCGCCACCTTCGATGCGTCGGTGGTGCGGTGGAACATGCTTTCACCAAAGAACACGCGGCCGAGGCACACGCCATAGAGGCCGCCGACCAGCCGGTCATGCTCGTAGCACTCGATGCTGTGGCAATGGCCGATGTCAAAAAGCTTCCGGTACAGCGTGCGGATCCGCGCATTGATCCAGGTCCGCGTGCGTCCGGGTTGCGGTTCCGCGCATCCGTCCAGCACCCCCTCGAAGTCGCGGCTGGTCTCGATGCGAAAGCGGTCCGACCGCACGGTGCGGGCAAGCCGGGACGAGATATGGAAGGTGTCCAGCGGGATGATGCCGCGCTCCGGCGGCTCGATCCAATAGAGCGCCGGGTCTTCGGCGCTCTCCGCCATCGGGAAAATGCCGCAGGCGTAAGCCTTGAGCAGCACCTCGGGCGTGATCTCGACGAACGTGGTTTCGCGGCTGGCCATCGGCGTTCCAGGGCAGACGGCTCAATCTAGCGCGACATGGGCGGCTGCGCCATTCACGGCGTGTCAGGCCGTGGACTCATGAATTGACAAAGATCGATCTTGTCGAATGATGTCCGTGATTAAACCAACAGCGGTAGCAAAGCGGACTGTCAAATCGCATCCAACTGCGACCCCTTTTCGCGTCCAATAACGACCCCCTATCAGCATGCAAATGTGCCCCTCTGACGGAGCCATGACCGGCTGCTGATTCCTGTCCAAGCCGCCCACCGTTACGAGATGATGTCGCCCGCCGTAACGGAATGATGTCGCCCACCATTACGAGATGATGCCGCCCACCGGAACGGGATAATCCCGCCCGGGGTCTGGAATGGCGATGAGC
>JAPLPD010000277.1 GCA_026400395.1 Alphaproteobacteria bacterium
CAGGCCGGCGGCGCCCTGGCCGATGACAACGATGTTTCTCACGGGGTTTGCGGCGGGCATGGCCCGGTGTAGGGCGGAACGGCAGTCGCGCCGTGGCAGAGCAGCACGCGCTCGGTCCTGGTGAACGGATCGAGCGAATACGAGCGCAGGCTGTAGCTGCCCACCGGAGAGAAGTAGTTGCACAGCGGCAGCAGCCGGGTGGTGCGATCGAGCATCCAGTCGACGTCGGAGCGGTACGGCGCGCCGTCGGTCACGCCGATGACCTCCAGGCTCGGCTCCAGCCGGTAGCCCTCCTCGGGCGGCGGACTGCAGGCGGGCTGCGCCTGCGCCGCGCCCGCGAAAACCGCCAGCGCCGTGACAGCGAAAACAATCGGCCAGCTCTTCATTTGCGCGACCCACCCGCCTTGACCCCGCCGATGGCGGGTTCAAGATGATGCCATAACAAGACATTCATTGGGGAGGCGTCCATGAGCAAGCCCACACAGACGGCGGTCAACCGGCGGTCTTTTCTCACCACCGGCGCGGCGGGCGCGGTCGCAGCCGGCGCCGGGGTCACCGAGGTGGCCGCGCAAGGCACGATCACCTGGGACCAGACCGCCGACGTGGTCATCGTCGGCGCCGGCGTCGCGGGATTGCCCGCTGCCATCACCGCGCGCGATCTCGGCGCCTCGGTGATCGTGGTCGACGGCAACTACGACATCGGCGGCCGCGGCATGCTGAGCGGCGGCCGCGTTCAGCTCGGCGGCGGCCATGCGCTGCAGCAGAAGTTCAATATCAAGGACACCGCCGATCAGGTGTTTATGGACTGGGTGCGCCACGACGACGGCGAGAGCCGCTACAGCGACCGCGATCTGGTCCGCGTGTTCGCCGACGAGAACGTTTCGACCTATCAGTTCCTGCTCGACAACGGCGTCGAGTTCATCGAGAAGCCGATCGGCCCGGTCGATGCCTCGACGCTGCCGCGCATCTTCGTCACCAAGGAGTGGCACATCCCCGCCGAGGTGGTGGCGCCGCATCGCGCCCGCAACGGCTCGGGGCTGGTTCGCCGCCTGACCGAAAGCGCCAGGAAAAAAGGCGCGACGATCCTGCTCAAGCACCGCATGACCCGGATCATCCGCGAGCAGCCGATGGCCGGCCGCGTGCTCGGCATCGAGGTGAAGACGCCGGACCGCACCATCAACATCCGCGCCACCAAGGGCGTGATCGTCGCCACCGGCGGCCACACCGGCAACGTCAACTTCCGCCGCATGTTCGATCCGCGGCTCACCGAGGAATACCAGCAGGCGTGCGAGCCCTACGTCAGCCAGGACGCCGGCGGCGAACTCGCGGCGATGGACATCGGCGCGTCGCTGTGGGCGACCGCGATCCAGACCACCGAGACCGGCGCCGCCATCACCAAGACGCGCCACATCGGCTGCCGCTGGGGCTACTCGTCGCTGGTGTACGAGACCGACAGCGTGATGTTCCCGCAGGCCAAGGCCACCGGTCTCACCGTGAAGGACTGGCAGGACGTCATCATGGTCAACCAGTTCGGCAAGCGGTTCTGGGACGAGAACGACGACTCGCACAATTTCTTCAACGCCGCGATGGCCTACAGCGGCGACAAGAGCAAGCTGAACGGCGGCGGCCCGATCTGGGCGATCTTCGACGTCGACGGCGCCGCCCGCGAGAAGTGGAACACCAAGCCGCCGAACGTCGATCCGGACGGCTGGTTCTATAGCGCCGACACGCTGAGCGAGTTGGCCGGCAAGATCAAAAGCCAGTACCAGAAGCAGCCTATGCCCGGCACGGCGTTGGCCGACACCGTCACGCGCTACAACACGTTCGTGGCCGAGGGCGTCGACAAGGATTTCAAGAAAAAGACGCCGATGTTCAAGATCGAGAAGCCGCCGTTCTACGCGGCGTGGGCGACGCCGATCCTGCACGACGCGCTCACCGGCTTGCGCACGACCACCGACGCCCAGGTGGTCGATACCCGCGGCCAGGTGATCGCGGGGCTCTACTGCGCGGGCGAATCCCAGGGCGGCTTCGCCCAGCACGGGCTGGCGCGCTGCTTGGTGTTCGGCCGCGTCGCCGGACGCCACGCGGCGAAGAACTCGGCCTAGCGCCATGACCGAAGCAGTGACCGCGGCGGAGCCGGCGCGGCACGCGGCAAGCCTCGCGGTCTGGGACATCCCGGCCGCGACCACAGCGGGCGAGCACTTCGCCGTGAAGGTCGGCGCGAAATCGTCGGGCGGCTGCGGGCTTGGCGGTTGCCGTGTCGATGTTCTGGACAGCGCCGGCGCCGTGCTTGCGTCGGGGCAACTGGGCGCCGAGCCGTGGCCCGGCACCGACGCGCTGTTCTGGAGCGAGATCGAGTTGTGTGCGCCATCGGCGCCTGGGCTGATGCCACTCGCGGTGCGGTTCTCCGCCGACGGCCTCGTTGAACCGCACGACAGCGGGGCATCGCCGTTCCACGTCGCCGTGGTGGCGGCGCCCGACCATGTGCTGACTGTCACCGTCGCCGCGGCGGGGAGCCCGGTCGCCGACGCCATCGTCCGCGCCGGCCCGATCCGGGCGACCACCGACGAGACCGGTCGCGCCCGCCTGCATCTGGCGAAGGGGCGGCACGAGATCGCGGTGTGGAAGACCGGCTACGACGCGCCGATCACGCCGCTGACGGTCGAGGCCGACGCCACATTGCGGGTCGAGGCCAAGGTCCTGCCGGAACACGACCCGGACGCGATCTCGACCCGGACGCGATCTGGACGGCGTGAGCTGCGTGTTGTAGGTGCGGGGCCGAACAGGAGCCAAGCGATGACCGACGACGCTCTGCCCGACCGCCTCTGCAACAATCCGAACAGCCCGCACTACAACGAGCAGGTGCTGTCCCGCGATGTCGGCATCCGCTTCAACGGCAAGGAAAAGACCAACGTCGAGGAATACTGCATCAGCGAGGGCTGGATCCGCGTGGCCGCCGGCAAGGCGCTGGACCGCTACGGCAACCCGCTGACCATCAAGCTGACCGGAGCGGTCGAGCCGTATTTCCGGGACAAGACGGAAGGCTGAGCGGGTGGCCGCCGCGAGACGACCTACCCCTCCTTGAGGCTGAGAGAATCCACGATCGGACGCCAGCGCACCCGCTCCTGGCGAAAATACTCGGTGGCCGACGCGGGCGTCGAGCCCAGCACCGGATCGAGCCCCGCTTTGGCCAGCGCATGCTGGTAGTCGGGTTCGGCGAGGATGTCCTGGGTCTTCGCGTGGAACGCTTCGACGATCGCCGGCGGCGATTCCTTCGGCGCGAAAATTCCGAACGTCATCTCGGCGATAAAATTCGGCAGGCCCGCTTCGGCCGTGGTCGGAATCTCGGGCGCGCCGGCGACACGTTTCGCTGACGCCGCGGCGAGAATCTTGATCTTGCCGGCACGATGCAGCTCGATCGTCGGCGTGGTGACAAACAGGCCCTGCATCTGAACGATCCCGGCGACGAGATCGTTGAATGCGCCGGCCCCGGTCTTGTAGGGCACATGCAGAATCTCCGGCAGGCCCGCCTGCTGCCGGAACTGCTCCATGATGAGATGCGACATGGTGCCGGCGCCGACTGACGCATAGTTGAGCGTACTGGCGTTGATCTTGGCGTAGTCGATCAGCTCGCCAAGCGTGTTGACCGGCAATCCTGCATTGACGGCGATGGAGCCGGCCGAGGTCGCAATCACCGACACCGGCTGGAATTCTTTCTCCGGATCGAACGAGAGCTTGCGCTCCTGCAGGAGGACGATGTCGCTCGTGCTGCCGAGCAGCAGCGAATATCCGTCGGCGCTGGCCTTGGCCGCATTGGCCACGCCGATGGCGCCACCGGCGCCGGCGATGTTCTCGATATAGACGGATACGCCGAGCGACTTGGCGATGCCGTTGCACCAAAGACGGCCGACCACATCGAGCACACCGCCGGCGCCGCGCGGGATGATCAGACGCACCGAACGCTCGGGAAACTTGGCCAGCGCCGGGGTGGCGATGGCGGCGGGGACCAAGGATGCAAGCGATGCAGCCAGAAAATCGCGACGTCTCATGATGCACTCCTATATTGCACTGCAACATAGGTCGCCCATGCGGCGAACTCCATTTCATATACAAGGCAATGGGTGCTGATCTATTGTTCAGTATGAATAGATATCAGTCATAATATTGTATCGGC
>JAPLPD010000017.1 GCA_026400395.1 Alphaproteobacteria bacterium
CGCTGTCGCTTCGATGAGTTGGCCATCGGGAAATGATGCCCAATTCAACCGCCTTACGAAACCCCGAAAACCCAGTATCCATAGGCCTTCAGGCCGCATTCCCCATCAGATTCACCCACTCGTTTTCCTGATGAGCCATTAAACAAGGCCGGGGTGAGAACCCGCGAACTGAAATCATGCGGGTGTCCGCGCCGTTCGAGATTCTCGGGCTTGGGCGCGATCCTTACGGTCGAGCCTGGGGTCGGTTTCTGCGGTGGTACGATCTAGATGGGCGAGTGCATGAACAGTTCGTTGCGGACGAAGCCTTGCAGGGAGACGCAGCAGCTGTCTGCGCACGGCTGGCGGCCGGGGGGCCTCAAATCGTTCGGACTTACCAACGCGAACTCGTCAACTATCTTTCCTGCGTGCAAACAACGGTCCGCGTGACAACGGTGCAACGCACCGGCTGGCACGAAATCGGAGGCGAAAGCGTATTTGTGCTTCCGGGCGAGAACATCGGTCGCAAGGGTATCGGCCGCGTGTTGCTCGACGGTGCGGCGCATGGGGCGGCCTACGAGAACAAAGGCACCCTGGCCGATTGGCGTGACGGCGTCGCGGCGCTGGCAGCGGGTCATGCAATTCCCATGCTTGCAATATCCACCGCGTTGGCTGGGCCGCTCTTGCACTTGGCCGGCCTCGAAGGCGGCGGGCTCAATCTGTTCGGACAATCCAGCCGTGGAAAAACGACATGCCTGCAAGCGGCTGCAAGCGTTTGGGGGCGCGGTGGGACTCCCGGCTACGTTAGAGCATGGCGGGCGACGGCCAATGGTCTGGAGGGTGCGGCGGCACAGTCCACCGACACCGTCATGGTGCTGGACGAACTCGGCGTGGTGGATGCCCGCGACGCGGCGCAGGCGTTGTATGGGCTCGCCAATGGACAAGGAAAACAACGTGCAGCCCGCGATGGTTCGGCGCGCGAGCCGAAGTCCTGGCGGGTGCTCTACATTTCGTCGGGCGAATTGCCAGTTGACGCGAAACTGGCTGAGACACCGGGCCGCAAGGCGCGTGCCGGGCAGTTGGTGCGGTTGCTCGACGTCCCGGCCGAGCGCGGTGCGGGATTTGGCGTTTTCGACAACGCCGGGCCGGACGGTGACGCCGGCGCGCTCGCGAGGTCGATCAAGCTACAGGCGACTTTGGCCTACGGAACGGCGGGCCCGGCATTCGTGCGGCGGCTAATTACTGACGCCGTGACTGGCGAGGACGTGCGTCAGCTGATTTCGCAGTTCGTGGTGGCCATGGTTCCCAACAATGCCGACGGTCAAGTTGAGCGCGCAGCGCAACGATTTGGGCTCATCGCAGCTGCTGGAGAGCTTGCGGCTAAATTCGGAATCGTACCTTGGCGGGTTGGCGCGGCCCGCGATGCGGCGGCTTGGGCGTTGGAAAGGTGGATTGAACTTCGTGGCGGAACGGAACCTGCCGAAGCGCGGCAGGCGGTTGAGCAGGTTCGGCTGTTCATCGAACAACACGGCGAAGCCCGGTTCTCTCCAGTCGATGATGCCGACGCGCGGCCGGTGGCGAACCGGGCTGGTTACCGCAAGGGTGGCGGCGCGGAACGCGAGTGGTGGGTGCTGCGCGAAGTCTGGCGGCAAGAAATCTGCGCCGGCCACGACGCCAAATTCGTTGCTCGCGTCCTAGCCGATGCCGGGATGCTGCGGACACAGTCAGAAGGCTTGCAATGCAAGGTGCGTGTCGGCAGCGCGACGCACCGGGCTTACGTCGTTACGGCGGCCATTTTCGAGGGGGCGGCCGATGCAGTCTGATGCACTCACAGAGCTTTGCGCCATCATGCGCGGTGTTCCAGGCGGAACGCCCGGAACACCTGGAACGACGCGGGTTTTAACGCTTTCGGAACCCGGAACGCGAGCCAGACCACCCGGAACACCGATGGGCAAGAGAAGCCCGTTGTTCCAGGTGTTCCAGGTGTTCCAGGTGGAACACGATGAATTTGCCGAGGCTGAACGGGCCGCAATCGCGGTTGTTGATGGCCGAGTGCCGGCGGCCTACGCGGACGCGTGGGCAGCTTTTCAAATCCGAAAGCCGGGCCAAGCATCGGCTGGCGACTGGTACCGCGCCGTGGATGACGCCGGGCGGTTCCTCGACGCTTGGGCTGAGTTGGCCCTCGATTTCGGCTGGCGGCCATCCGACGTTTTTGGCCCGAGTGGGCTCGCGTGGTTCTGCGCCGGCGAACGCATCCGGGCACTCGGGCCGGACAATACCATCACCACGATTGGGCGGATTTTCACGCGGCCGGGCGGCACGCCATGAGCGGCCGACGATCCCGCGACAAAGGTAACCGCACCGAGGGTGGCATCGTCGCTGCGTTGCAGGAGGCCGGTTTCGCCGCCGTTCGGGTCCCCCTGAGCGGCTCCGCGGGCGGCCGCTTCTCCGGCGACGTGGTGATGCCGCTGATGGGTCGCGACTTGTGCCTTGAGGTGAAGGCCCGCGCCGACGGTTTCCGCGAGTTGTACGGCTGGCTCGATCAGCGCGACGTCCTGATCGTCAAGGCCGACCGGCAGGAGGCATTGGTTGTGGTGCGCCTGTCGTTGGCGACGGAGGTAGCCGCTGCCGCCGATAAGCAGGTGCCAAGGCGCGGCTTTCATGAAACGCAAACGGATGCCCATATTTAATTGGGCAAATCAATTGGGCAATTAAATGGGAATCCGCACTTGCAAACCCCGTGGTCGACCAACCGGCTCCAAGGATAGGAGCAATCCAGCGCGGGTGGCCGAGGTAGCGGCGATGGCCGCGGCGGTCGAGGCTGTGATCCCCGAAGCGTTCGCTGGCAACGGGCACGCTTTCCTGATGGCGATTTATAAAGACCCTAAGCAGGACATACGTATGCGGCTCGAAGCCGCCAAGGCCGCCGCTAGATACGAGACGCCCACATTAGAGCCGATAAAGGCGCAAGGGGCGGAGGCCATCGGGGAACTCACCGTCGCGCAGAGGCTTGCAGCGATTATCCGCGTATCCAACGAGGACAGAGCCCGTAAGGGCCAGTTCGAGACGAGCCAAAGCAAGGTGGTTGATCTGAACCCGCCCGGCCCCCGGCGCTGAGTCAGCGGGAAGATGTCCCGGCCTCTCCCTCAGCCCGGTCAGCCCGTCCGTCGGCGGAGCAGGCATTTCCCGTCAGTTCAGACCGCGCCGTGAATGGTCGCTGTTGGAGTAAGAGGAGACATGGCAGGATTTCAGTCCTGCGACGGCTACGCAGCGTTTGACCCACTTCGACCATTCGTCAGCATTTCATGTTGCAGGAGCGAAGCCCCTCGACCACAGTTCGGGCTGCCCGAGGTGACGAAGGCCGTCCTCACCGCGCGGCTGTCTTGCAGGAAGGCCGCAAGAACGCGAGTATTCACGCCAGTTCGGGAGCCATCTGAAGAATCCCGGGTAAGGAAAACTCACCATGCGGATTGCCGTCGGCCTCCTGTCCGGAATCCTTGCGCTCTGCCCGCTCATCGCCGCGCCCGCCTCCGCCCAGACTTGGCCAAGTCGCAACATCCGCGTCATCGTGCCGTTCCCAGCCGGCGGCGTCGCCGATATCGGCGCACGCCTCGTCAGCCAGAAGCTCGCCGAGGCGTTCGGCCAGCCCGTCGTGATCGAGAACCGCGCCGGCGCGAGCGGCACGCTCGGCGTGGACGCCGTGACCAAATCGCCGCCGGACGGATACACCATCCTCATCACCACCGGCGACTTCATCACCGTTCCCTCGCTGATGCCGGCGACGGCCTACGATCCGTACAAGGACCTAATCCCCGTCATCCGCATCGCGATCGCCCCGCTTCTGCTGCTTACGAATCCGAGCAGCGGGCTTAACTCGGTCAAGGACGTGATCGCGCAAGCCAAGGCCGACCCCGGCAAGCTCGCCTTCGGCTCACCGGGCCACGGCACCATCAACCAGATCGCGGCCGAGTGGCTCGCGCTCGAGGCCGGCATCAAGCTCCTGCACGTGCCCTATCGCGGGGGGGCGGCGATGGCGAACGGGCTCGCCGCCGGCGACACCGCGCTCGGCGTGACGACGCAAAGCTCTGTGCAAGGGATGATCGACGCGGGCAAGATCAAGGTACTTTCGATCCTCAGCCGCAAGCGGCCCTCGTTCCTGAAGGAATGGCCCACCATGACCGACAGCGGGCTGAACGTCGATGCTGAGCTGAACCTCGGCCTCTACGTCCCCGCCGGAACGCCATCGGCGATCGTCTCGCGTCTCGACGCCGAGATGCTGCAGATCCTGAAGGACGAGGCGCTTCGCAAACGCTTCGTCGAGCTTGGCATGGATGTCACGCCAGTCAGCCATACCGCGCTCACCGAACGCATCCGCAGCGAAGCGGCGCGCTTCAAGACGGTCATCGAGCAGACCGGCGTCAAGCTGAACTGACCGGGGCGCACCATGAGCCGGGCCGACGATGACGCGAGCATCTCATGTTGCAGTGGCGAAGCGAGGCTCGGCCCTATCAAAGCGTCCGTTTGAGCCGATAAGATGGCACCTCCTGAGCCAAGGGGCGCATAGCCGCCGAGACTCCATGTGGTTGAGCCCAGCGGTGACACTCTTGGAGAGTCGTGGGACAGTCCCGTCACCTGTGCATAGGGTTTTTCATGCTTAGTCGCATCGCCTTAGTCTTTTCGGCCAACCTCCTGTGGTTCCCGCGATGCCCGTGAGAAGCAGTTACACGACGCGCCCACCTGCGACAGGGCGGTGGAGTTGTTCGGCCTCTGCTCCTATGGAGCCAGCGGCGACGTCCCGCTTGGCGAGATCGTGACAAAAAAGTGCGAAGGCGATTTTCTCGCAAAGCTGAGCCAAGCGCAGCGGAAGACCTATCATCGCGCCATCAAGCGGTGCGACGACGTATACAAGAACGAAGACGGCTCTATGTACCGAGCGATGGCGGCCGGCTGCCGCGTGGACCTTGCACAATCCTACGCGCGCAAGTTCCGCAAGGGGCTGCGCTAATACGTGGGCGTTACATTCCGGCGTTTCTTGCTTTGTTCGACCAACGCCGCGAGCGCAAGTTGTCCCTGATGAATAAAGAGGCTCATCAGGAAAACGAGTGGGTGAATCTGATGGGGAATGCGGCCTGAAGGC
>JAPLPD010000241.1 GCA_026400395.1 Alphaproteobacteria bacterium
AACGTAGGCGCCTTCTTCAACGAACCGCTTGGCGCTCGCCAGCGCCATGCCGCTCGATCCACCCGTGATGACTGCGACCTTACCGTCTAGCTTTCCCATGACTTTTCCTTCCAGGCTTCCGCCTTTGGCTGGTCGGGGACGCCCCCGAGACTTTCGACATAGGGTCCCGGGAAGTCAGGGTTCAGTGCGGAAACGCGCACATGGGTGGTGCGTAAACGATCCGGCGGGACGGCTGATGCTGGCCCCCGCCAATTGCTCTCCACGGTTCGGAATGGCCTCGCGCCGGTCTAAATAGGCCATGATTACCGCCTGTACTGCGGTTCGATGTGGTACATAGAGGCTTTGGAAGGCGCACCGTCGCGGTGCCGAAACGCACCATGATCGACTGGGATGACGTTCGCTACTTTCTTGCCGTCGCGCGCGGCGGCTCAGTGCGTGCTGCCGCCGCGGGCATCGGAGTGAATCATGCGACGGTGCTGCGGCGCATCGCTCAGCTCGAGAAACACCTCGGGGCGCAGATGTTCGAAAAGCTGCCTTCGGGCTACCGTCTGACGGCTGCGGGCGAGGAGGTTCTTGAACTCGCAAACCAGATGGAGGGTGACGTTGACACCGATCCTCGCGACACACCTGCTCGTGCCGGACTTCGCCGATTTCGCGCGTCTGCATCCGGACATCGAGATGGAAATCCTGTCGTCCGGCGAGCTGGCAAATCTGACCAAGCGCGAGGCCGACGTCGCGATCCGCGTCGTCTACGACCGCAAAACCCTGCCGCTCAATCTTCACGGCCTGAAGGGACCGGAGCTGTTCGGCGGCGTCTACATATCCCGCGTTCGGCTGGCCGCATGGCGTGCGGGCGCGCCCGATCCCATCCGCTGGATCATCATAAGCGCTCATGGCATCCCGGACTGGGCCAGCGAGGGTGAGATTCGCACCACGGGGGTTCCGTTCAGGACCACGGACGCCGCGGCGGAGATCGCTGCTGTACGGCAAGGGCTCGGGATCACAACATTGCCGTGTTTCGTCGGCGATGCTGACCCCCTCCTGGTGAGAGTGCCGGGCAGCGCCCTGCACATGTACGGAACGCTGTGGCTTCTCACACAGGGAGCGACACGCAAGACGAAGCGCGTGCGGCTTTTCACGGAGTTCGTATCCCAAAGGCTCGCCGCCTACGCTCCGCTTCTCGCGGGGCTGATGGAACATGCTTCTTTAAACACCCCTTAACGCTATTGCGGCATATTGCGCCGCACCATGGTCTCTCACCGTCGCCGCCACGCCATCCTGACCGCGATCGGTCTTTACGTGTTTGCCGCGCTGTTCATCGGCTATTTCGCCGTGAATGCGTTTACCGGCAATCATGGCTTGCGCGCGCAAGCCGACCTCGATCAGCAGTTGGCGGCCATGCAGGCCGAACTGCGCACCATCAAGGCTGAACGGATGGTTTGGGAGCGGCGGGTGGCGCTGCTGCGTTCCGATGGCATCGACCCGGACATGCTGGACGAACGCGCCCGGTCCCTGATCGGCTATGTCGACCCGCGCGACTTGACCTTGCTGTTGAACCCGCGCTGAGACGGCAAACGGCGGTGCGGGGGTGTTATCCACCGCCGCTTGCCGATGAGCGGCTCTTCCCCGATATTTCACGCAAGGCTGCCCGGCAGGGTGCCGCTTCCGCGCCCCGGCGATTTACGCTAAGGGTCAGGTGAGGGTTTCTGACATTGCAGGGCGGCCACGCACGAATCCGGCTCCGGGAAGCCGTTATTTGA
>JAPLPD010000298.1 GCA_026400395.1 Alphaproteobacteria bacterium
AGATCCGTTCTTTGTGAATGTCCAAGCCAATAAATCGAGTATGTTCCATCAGGCCCGTCTCCTATGCATGAGGCTCTGTACCGGCTAGCCGGCTTAACCCTCGTACCGTTGCATATCGGATGACGGGCCACCTTCAGGCCCCGCAATCATAGGGTCTAGGAGCGCTTCAGACCCATATTGGCCAGCAAAGCCGCGTTCGGATGGCCGTCGGTGACGAGGCCGTACTTCTTCTGCTCGGCGCGAACGAAATCACGCATCTTGAAATCGATATGGGCGGTGAACCGCGTCTGGTCGTAGCCCAACTCCGCGAGCTTCTTCTGCAACGCGATCCGATCGTCGCGCGGGAGCTGCGTCGCCTGGGCCGGCCATTGCGTCTTGGGGATGGGCGATCCAGCGATCATGTCGGAAAGCTGGCCGATGGCGAGCGCGTAGACGTCGGAGTCGTTGTAGTCCTTGATGACCTCGAAGTTTGGCGTGACGATGAAGGCCGGGCCGGGCAGTCCGGCCGGAAAGAACAGGATACCGTCGCCGGTCTGCGGAAACGGCTTGCCGTCGGCGCGCCGCACGCCGAGCTTGCTCCATTCGTCGAACGCGGCGCGGCTTTTCATCAGGTCGAAGCCCTGCGGCACCGCCACCTCGAAACCCCACGGCATGCCCATCTTCCAGCCGCCCACGGCCTTGGCGAAATAGTTCGCGGTCGAGGCCAGGATGTCCGGCACGCTGGTCCAGATATCGCGCTTGCCGTCGCCATCGAAGTCGACGGCGTAGTCCACGAAGTTGGTCGGCATGAACTGGGTCTGGCCCATGGCGCCGGCCCAGGAACTGACGAACTTCTCGCGCGCGATGTGGCCGTCCTGAATGATCTTCAGCGCGATCAAAAGCTCGTTGCGGAAATACGGATCGCGGTATTTGGCGAATGCCAGCGTCGACAGCGAGCGGATGCCGTCCCACTTGTCCTTGAGCGCGCCGTACGAGGTTTCCATGCCCCAGATGGCGAGGATCACCGAGCGTTCGACCTTATATTTCTTCTCGACGGCGTCGAAGGTCGAACGCCATTGCACTTCCTTCTTGCGGCCCTCGTTGGCGTTGGCGGGCGAGGCGATCTGGTTGACGTAGAGTCCGGCCGGCTTGTTGTACTCAGGCTGCTTCGTGGTGGTGGCGATCACGCGCGGATCGGGCGTCACGCCGTCGAAGGCCCGCGCGAAGGTGCCCCGCGAAATGCCCTTGGCCTGGGCGTCCTTCCAGAGGTCGGCGACAAACTGGTCGAACTGCACGCCGCGCGGCTTGAGGAGTTGCGCCTGCGCCGATGAGGCGACGGTCGCGGCGAACAGAAGGGCGGCAAGGGTGCGGAGAATCATGGGCGCATTTTACACCACCGGAGCGCGGCAGGGCCGCTGCCTCGAACACCAAGCCATTCGTTGCGGTCTGTGACTTTGCGCACTTCTGGGTTGTGGTTTGGAGATTAAATATCCAGCTAACGATTCAGGAGATTCCCATGCGCGAGACGATCCATACGACGAGGATTTTCACGCCGTTCGGCGGCGGCTACGTCGCCGAAGATGACAACCCGCCGTTCGAGCTCAGCAAGGGCTGGGGCCGGTGGCCGCTGCTGCTGGTGGCTTCGCTTCTCACCGTCACCACCATCGGCGCGGCCCTCATGGCGACCGGGCGGACCTATGCCGCAGCGCTGGGGCAATGGAAGCAGGACCCGCCGGTCGTTTTCATGAAGGCTAACGACGGATACGGCGTTCGCGAACTGCTGTTCTAACCTCGCTGTCGACCCGCGGGCCTACACCAGCGAGATCAGCCCACCGCCGTGCCGTTCCAGCCGGCCGGCGATCTCCAGTTCCAGCAGAACAGTGCGCACGATCGCCGGGGTCGATTGCGACAGCCGCACCAGATCGTCGATGCTGACCGGAGCCGGTCCAAGCAAATCGACAATGCGGGTGCGCTCCGAACTGTCCGGCTCGGACCCACGCGGCGGTCCATCGTCGGGCTCTTCGGCGGACGGCTCGACGCGCTGGCCCAGAATCGGCCGGATCACCGTGAGCACGTCGGCGATTTCGGTGACCAGCGTCGCGCCCTGCTTGAGCAGTCCGTTGGTTCCCTCGGCGCGCGGATCGAGCGGCGAACCCGGCACCGCGAACACCTAGCGGCCCTGTTCGTTCGCCATTCGCGCGGTGATCAGCGAGCCCGAGCGGCGCGCCGCTTCGACGATGATAGTGCCGATGGCGAGGCCGGAGATCAGCCGGTTGCGGCGGGGAAAATCGCGGCCGCGGGGCTCCCAGCCGAGCGGCATTTCGCTCACCGCGGCGCCGTTCGGCAGGATCTGCTCCAGCAGCGGAACGTGCTCGGCCGGATAGATGTGATCGTGGCCGCCGGCCAGGACGGCGACGGTGCCGCTGCCGAGGCTCGACCGATGCGCCGCGGCGTCGATGCCGCGGGCCAGTCCCGACACGACGACGAAGCCCGCGTCGCCCAACTCGCGGGCGATGCGTTCGGCGAATTTCGCTCCCGCCGCCGAGGCGTTGCGCGAGCCCACCACCGCGATCATGTGGGATGCGAGCACGTCCATTTTGCCGCGGACGCCGATCAGCGGCGGCGCATCGTCGATCATCCGCAACCGCGATGGATAATCAGGCTCGCCGAGCGCGATCAGTGCGATGCCACGCTTCTTGGAGTTCTCGATTTCGCGCGAAGCCTCTTCGCGCGAGCAGATGCGGGCGGGTTTTGCCGCGCCGCCTCGCCGCGCCAGTTCAGGCAATGCGTCGAGGGCCGCGCGGGCTCCGCCGCAATGATTGACCAAGCTGCGAAATGTGCGCGGGCCGACGTTGTCGCTGCGGATCAGCCGCAGCCAGTCGAGCCGCTGCTCATCGCTCAGCCGCACGCCGCCATTGTTTTTGTCAGCCAACGAATCCTCACACGGGAATATGCGGGTGAGTGAACCACTTGATACTGAGCGCGATCGCCGCGATCAGGAATAGGATCAACGCAAATCCGATCCAGTTGTTGGGTTCGCCGCCGAGCTTCATGGCTTGTTCCCGGTTCTGCTTCCGATCTTGGGCTCGGTGCCCGCGATCAGCCGCGCGATGTTGGGCCGGTGCATGAACCAGACCAGCGCGGTCAGCACCGCAAACAACAGCGCGGGCTTCAACGCGGCAAGGAACCACAACAGCAGGGGCGTGGCCGCGCTGGCGAGGAGGCCCGACACTGACGAAAAGCGTGTCACCGCCGCGGTCAGGCCCCAGATCACGCCGTATCCGATGGCGACCGGCCACGACACCGCAAGCAGTACGCCGATGTAGGTGGCGACGCCCTTGCCGCCCTTGAAGTTCAGCCAGACCGGGAAAACATGCCCGAGCACGGCGCCGAGGCCGGCAAACAGACCCGCGTTCGCGCCGAACAGGCGTTGCGCCAGGAGAACCGCCACCGTGCCCTTGAGCATGTCGCCGAGCAGGGTGGCGGCGGCGAGGCTCTTGCGGCCGGTGCGCAGCACGTTGGTCGCGCCGATATTTCCCGACCCTACGGCGCGAATGTCGCCTGCGCCGGCGAACCGGGTCAGCAGCAATCCGTACGGGATGGTGCCGAACAGGTAGCCCAGGATCAGCGCGGCGATGATCTGAAAGGTATCCAAGTTTGTCCCCCAAGCCTGGAGACTATCACACGTATTCGTAGACCGTCCGGCCATCGACAATGGTGCGCACCGCGCGGCCCTGCATCCTCGCCTCGTCGAACGGCGTGTTGCGGCATTTCGATTTCAGTTCGTGGGGGTCGAGCAGCCAGGGCACATCCGGGTCGATCACCACCACGTCGGCCGGTGCCCCAGGGCGCAGGCTGCCGCCGGGCAGGCCGAGTAGTTCCGCAGGGCGCGTGGTCAGCGCCTTCAGCATCGTCATCAGCTTGAGTTCGCCGTTGTGCACGAGGCGCAAGCCCGCCGGCAGCATGGTCTCGATGCCGATTGCGCCGGCGGCGGCCTCGGCGAACGGCAGTCGCTTGACCTCGACGTCCTGGGGATTGTGGTCGGACATCACCACGTCGATCAGCCCTTCCTCGACCGCGGCGACCAGCGCCTTGCGGTCGTCCTCGTTGCGGAGCGGCGGCGACATCTTGAAAAACGTACGGTAGTGGCCGACGTCGATCTCGTTCAGCGCCAGGTGGTTGATCGAGGCGGAACCGGTGACGTGAAGGCCAGCGTCCTTGGCGCGGCGCAGCACTTCGAGCGATTCCGGGCAGGTGATGGAGGCGGCGTGATAGCGGCCATCGGTCAGCGCCACCAGCCGCATGTCGCGCTCCAGCATGATGGTCTCGGCGATCTTGGGGACACCGATCAAGCCGAGGCGGGAAGCGAACTCGCCCTCGTTCATCACGCCTTCGCCGGTCAGGTCCGGGTCTTCGGTGTGGTGAACGATCAGCGCGTCGAAATCGCGGGCGTAGATCAGCGCGCGGCGCAGTACCTGCGCGTTGGTCACGCTGCGCATGCCGTCGGTGAAGGCGACGGCGCCGGCGGCCTTGAGCAGGCCGATCTCGGTCATCTCGGCGCCCTTGAGCCCCTTGGTCAGCGCGGCCATCGCGTAGACGCGGAC
The DNA here is from genome assembly GCA_026400395.1 of Alphaproteobacteria bacterium. GTDB lineage: Bacteria > Pseudomonadota > Alphaproteobacteria > Rhizobiales > Xanthobacteraceae > Z2-YC6860. The sequence goes on from JAPLPD010000298.1 coordinate 4,584, forward strand.
GATGCCGGTGTCGCGGGCACGGCGCTGGATGAAATCCACGATGGTTGGGTCGTCGATGGCAGGCTCGGTTTCCGGCTGGCAGACGATGGTGGTGACGCCGCCGGCGGCGGCGGCCTGGCTGGCCGAGGCGATGCTTTCGCGGCCCTCCGCGCCGGGCTCGCCGATGAAGGCGCGGATGTCGATCAGTCCGGGTGCAACGATGAGGCCGCGGCATTCGACCACTTCGGTGCCTTCGGGCACACCGGCCGCGCCGATGCCGCGTTTGGCTTCGCGGATCGTGCCGTCGGCGATGAGCACGTCGCCGGAGAAATCCAGATCGCGGGACGGGTCCATGACCCGCGCGTTGGCGAGCAGGATCGGTCGGCGGTCGCGGCGGTCCATCAGCATGGGCTACGCATTCGGCAAATTCCGCGACAGCGCTTCGAGCACGGCCATGCGGACGGCGACGCCCATCTCGACCTGCTCGCGGATCAATGACTGGGCGCCGTCGGCGACGATGGAGTCGATCTCGACGCCGCGATTCATCGGGCCGGGGTGCATCACCATCGCATCGGGCTTGGCGAAGGCGAGCTTCTTCTGGTCGAGGCCGAAGTAGGCGAAGTATTCCTGGGTCGAGGGCACGAACGAACCGTTCATGCGCTCGCGCTGCAGCCGCAGCATCATGACGATGTCGGCGCCGGCGAGCCCCTCACGCATGTCGCGGGTCACCTCGACGCCGAAACGCTCGATGCCCGCCGGCAGCAGGGTCGACGGCGCCACCACGCGCACCCGCGCGCCGAGAGTCTGCAGCAGGATGATGTTGGAGCGCGCCACCCGCGAATGCAGGATGTCGCCGCAGATCGCGATCGTCAGGTTCTCGATCGGGCCCTTGCGGCGGCGGATGGTGAGCGCGTCGAGCAGCGCCTGGGTCGGATGCTCGTGCTGGCCGTCACCGGCGTTGATCACCGAGCAGTCCACCTTCTGCGCGAGAAGCTCCACCGCGCCGGAGGCGTGATGGCGCATCACGATCAGGTCGGGGTGCATGGCGTTGAGGGTCACCGCGGTGTCGCTCAGCGTCTCGCCCTTGCGGATCGAGGACGACGACACCGACATGTTCATTACGTCGGCGCCGAGGCGCTTCCCGGCCAGTTCGAACGAGGCCTGGGTGCGCGTCGAGGCTTCGAAGAACATGTTGATCAGCGTGCGGCCGCGCAGCGAGGCAGTTTTCTTCTCGATCTGGCGGTTGAGCTCGACGAACTCCTCCGCGAGGTCGAGCAGCCCCACGATGTCGTCGCGCGAAAGCCCTTCGATCCCCAGCAAATGTCGGCTGCTGAGGACGAATGAAGACTTGTGGGCGATGTTCATTAAAGCGAAACCTATAGGCGCGGTGGCGGGGGCCGGCAAGGGCGCAAAAGCGCGGTCCACAGGCGCTTGCGGACGATCCGGATCGCTGCCCGCCTCACGCCAATGTGTTCTGCGTCTGGAACCCCGGACGGCACTGGGCGTTATCCGCGCGAACCCTGCCGTTCGGCGGGCCGGCGGTTAATCCGCCTGGAAACGAACACGAGGAGTTATCATGAATATTCTTGGAAAGTCGGCGATTGTTCTTGGGCTGGCCGGCGCGATGGCGCTCGGCTCGATGTCCGCATCGGAGGCGCGCAACGGGCGGAACGCGGCGGTGGCGGCGGGCGTGGGCGGCTTCGTGGCCGGCGCCGCGATTGGCGCCGCGGCGGCCAACAACTCGTACTATTCGGGTGGCGGCTATGACAGCTACTCCTACGAGCCGGCCTATTCGGAGCCGGCCTATGTGCCCGGAAGCTATTACGGCCCGGTGGTGACGTCGGAGCCGAGGTATTACGGAGCCTACGACTCCAATTATACGGGCCCGTGGCAGGAGCGCCGGCTTCAGGGCCGCGACTGGTAAGCCTGCTTACTGAGTTTTCGGACACTGATGAAAGCGCCGGCGAAAGCCGGCCCTTTCATTTTTGGATGTTGGCGAGGCGGTCGAGTGCCCCTTGCAGGATGTAGATCGCGGCATGCTGGTCGATCACCGCGGCCCGTTTCTTACGGCTGACGTCGGCGGCGATCAGTTCGCGTTCGACCGCCGCGGTGGAGAGCCGTTCGTCCCACAGCGTAATCGGCAGATCTGTGAGCTTGGCCAGGTTGCGTGCGAACGCGCGGACCGATTGCGCGCGGGGGCCTTCGCTGCCATCCATTTTAAGGGGTAGGCCGAGCACGAACCCAGCGCAGCGCCGTTCGGCAGCAAGGGCCAGCAGCCGCTTGGCGTCGGCGGTAAATGTCGTGCGGGCGACCGTTTCGACGCCGGTGGCGAGCCGGCGGTCCGCATCCGAGGTTGCAACGCCGATGGTCTTGGTGCCCAGGTCGAGCCCGAGCAACGAACCGCGCGGCGGCAGGTGAGGGGCGGCGTCGCCCAATGCGATGACGATGGCAGGCATTGAATGTGTCCGGTTGGCGCGCCGACGGGCCTTAACGATCGGTTAAGCACAAAGACCTACGGTCTACCGTCGTTGTCCAACAATATTTAGCTGAAAAGCCCACGATACGCGTCGTCCTGGTCGAGCCCAGCCGCCCGGCAGCCGAGTTGGTCGGCCAGATGCTCGCGGCGCGCCACCATGAGGTGTGCACCTTCGCCGACGGGCGACAGGCGCTGGACGCCATCAAATCCGATCCGAATATCAGTGCGGTCATTACCGCGGCCGAGCCTCAGGCGATATCCGGCCTGGAACTGTGCTGGGAGACGCGGCTCGTCGCCGGCAGCCAGCGTCCGATCTATGTGATCCTGATGTCCGGCTCCACGAGCGACGACAGGCTGGCGGTCGCGCTCGACCACGGCGCCGACGACATTCTCAACAACCCACCGTCGGCGGATGAATTGTATGCGCGGCTCCGTGCCGCCGAGCGGTTCGGTCATATGCAACGTGAACTCATCCGTCTCGCCGTGACGGATTCGCTCACCGGCATGTACAACCGCCGCGGCTTCTTCGAGCAGGTCAAACAGCCGTGCCAGCGCGCCGCGCCAGGCGCACCGCTCTGCGCGATCATGGCCGATCTCGACCATTTCAACCCGCATTCCCTGGATGACGCTCTGATTTCCGCAACGCTCACGCCGATTCAGATATAGGCATCAGCACCTTATCCTGGATCGAGCGAGGCGATCATGGCGCACCCAGCGGGTGAATCGGACTCGGACGTTCCTCGGCTC
>JAPLPD010000220.1 GCA_026400395.1 Alphaproteobacteria bacterium
CGGCCCGCCAAGACCGGCTTGCTCCGCTGTGTGGGGCTCCGCGGCGCCGGTCATGGCTCCGTCAGAGGGGCACATTTGCATGCTGATAGGGGGTCGTTATTGGACGCGAAAAGGGGTCGCAGTTGGATGCGATTTGACAGCCATTTCCACAGTTTTAGACGTGTGGAAATGGCATCCGGCACGTAGGCGATCCGCCAGACAAAATGCGGACTTTCGGCCGATCGAAACATCCGATCGGCCGTCGCTGTTCCGGTGACGTTCTCGTGTGAGAGCGGAGTGTCAGTTTTCCGGCTTGGTGCCCGCCCGGGCGACCAATTCCTTCACGCCGTCGATCTCTGCGGCAACTCGCCGAGCCAATTGAGCGGGTCCGCTGGCGACAATTTGGAAGCCGGCCTTGCGTGCGGCGTCCGCCGCCTCCGGCCGATTCATTGCCGCTTGGCTCGCCGTTAACAGCACGGCGATGATGTCATGCGGCGTGCCGGCCGGCGCGAACAACGCGTTGAATGTGTCCGACACGAATCCCGGATAGCCGGATTCGATCATGGTCGGCACGTCCGGAAGCGAGAACCAGCGCTGTGCGCCAGTGACTGCGAGTGCGCGTAGGTCGCCTGACTTCACCAGCGGCTCGGCTGCGGCCAGCGCGACCGAGGCAACTTGGATCTGTCCGGCAAGCACTGCTTGCGCCGCGGGACCGGCGCCGCGAAACGGTACGTGCACCATGTCGATGCCGGCGCGCAGTTTCAGTTGCTCGCCGGTGAGATGCGACTTGGTGCCAGCGCCGGGACTGCCGTAGCTGAAGGTGTTGGGCTGCGACTTCACCCGCGTCACCAGTTCGGCGATCGTTGCGATGCCGGAGTCGGGCCGCACCACCAGCACGTTCGGCGCGTTCACCAGTTCCGAGATCGGCGCGAAGTCCTTGATCGGGTCGTAGGGCAGGTTGTTGAACAGCGCGGTGTTCACCGAGATCGCGGTCGATGTCATCAGCAGCGTGTAGCCGTCGGGCTTGGCGCGCGCGGCCTGGCCCATGCCGATGTTGCCGGCGGCGCCGCCGCGATTCTCGATGATGACGCTCTGTCCGAGCGTCTGCGGCATGAACGTCGAAAGGATGCGCCCGATGATTTCGGCTGGGCCACCCGGCGCAAACGGCACAATGGCGGTGACGGGGCGGTCGGGATATTCGGCCTGGGCCGGATCGGGCGACATGGCCATCAGGGCCGCGGCGAGGGCGAGCAGAAGCGGGCGCGGCGCAAGCATGGAATCCTCCCTGGTATTTTACCGAGGCATAACAAAAAGAGCAGGCTCTTAAAACCAGAGGTCCGCCGCAAGTCTCGGCAGCGTGCAACTTTCAGTGTAGGATTTGCTGCCCTGTCATTTTCCAATGGAGGCCCGCATGTCCAGTCCGACACCGCAGCAACTCGCTCAATCTGGCTCGCTCGAAGAACTCTACAAGCAGCTTGAGCCGATCCGCCTGGGCGCAGGCTGGGCCAAGCCGACGCCGTCGCTCTGGGCGGAGCCCAAGAAGTCGTTTGAACCGACGGTCTGGCGCTACGCCCAAGCTAAGGGTGCGCTCGACGCCGCCGGCCGCCTGATCAATACGGAACTTGCCGAGCGGCGCAATCTGATCATGCAGAACCCTGCGGGCGGCGGTTATGCGACGTCGCGCACCATCGTTGCCGCGTATCAGATGATCATGCCGGGCGAGAAGGCGCGTTCGCACCGCCACACCCCGAATGCGTTGCGGCTGATCATCGACGCCGATCCGGGCGCCTACACCATCGTCAACGGCGAACAGCTATCGATGATGCCGGGCGACGTTGTGTTGACGCCGAACTGGTGCTGGCACGGCCACGGCAACGACAGCCGCGCCTGTGCCTACTGGCTCGACATTCTCGATGTGCCGCTGGTGCATCTGCTGGAGCCGATGTTCTTCGAGCCGCATCCCGACGAGTTCGAGAAAGAGCGCGTGGTGGCGAACGCGTCGCCCATGCATTTCTCCTGGGCTGAAACGCAAAAGCGGCTGGCCGAGGCCGCGGGTCGCTCAAACGGGCTGCCGGCCGAGATTGCCCTCGGCGAATCCGGTCCGGCCACGTCGGCGCTCGACACCATGGCGCTGACCATGATCCAGTTGAAGACTGGTCAGGCAACGGCGTCGCGGAAGGTCATGGCGAACAGCGTGTTCGGCGTGGCCGATGGATCCGGCACCACCGAGGTCGAAGGCAAAACCCTACCGTGGAGCCGGGGCGACGTGATCGTGGTCCCGGCCTGGAGCGAGCATGTCCATCGCAGCGCCGACGGCGCGGTGCTGTTCCGCGTGACCGACGAGCCGGTGATGCGCAAGCTCGGCTTCCTGCGCGAGGGCCAGCCTACGCATTGAGATTGTCGGCGCGTTAGGCCCAACCGCGCCGTAAACGGCGCGTAGGCCCAACCGCGCCGTTTACGGCGCGTAGGCCCAAGCCTCGATCAGCACGGTCGCGCCCGGCACCGGCAGTGGCGCCTGAACTTCCACCGCGGAAAACGGCACCGGACGGCCGCCGAGATGGCGCTCCCACACCTTGTAGACCGGATAGAACTCGGCGAGGTCGGTGTGGAATTGCAGCACCCGCACCACGTTGGCGAGCGACGTGCCGGCCGCTTCGCAGAGCTTGGCGATGTTGCCGATGATGAACTCTGCCTGCGCTTCCGCCGATGACGCAAAGAACGGCTGGCGCGGGTCGGAGGCTGCGGAGGCTGCTAGTCCGTGGCCGTCGAATGCCATCAGCCCGGACATGAACAGCAGATCGCCCGCCTTCATCGCCTGCGGCTGATTCCGGAACGCGGTCGGAACGCCGGCGTCGATCGCTCGCCGCTTCGTCGCCCCGCTGGTCTTCAGCGCCAGCACGTTGATCTCGATCTGGCCGTCGTAAGGCGCGAGCCCGTGCGGGATGCAGGGGATGATGTCGAGCGTCGGCGGCGATTTCGAGAAATGCCGAATCCAGGTCTCATTGAAGGCGGAGTAATCTTTCGGATCGGTCAGATAAACCTGCGCGTGGACGACATCGTCGAGGCCGGCCCCAGCGAGAGCCAGCGATTGCACCATGCGGTCCTTGATTATGAACTCGGTCTCCAGCTTGATCGGCTGACCCGCCCATTGAGTGCCCTCGGTCATCAGCGCCTTGGCGGCGACGCCGTTGCGCCGCTCCTCGTCGCCGATCGCAAGCGAGGTGATGCCGGGGATGAAGATGTAATCGCCGACAGAGAGCGCCGGCGAATAGCCCGAGGTGGGGCGGCCGGCCAGCGCCTCGTGCTGGTGATGCACGACCTCGAAGCCCGGCTGCGGGATGATACCGAGTGCCTGGATGTTCATGTCGGCGCCGGGCAGCAGCAGCTTTTGCTGGGCGATCGAGGTTGACGGCGGGATGCGCCCGTTCAGGAATTGGCGGCGGGTCTGCTGGTACGGCGGCACCGCCTGCACGGTCGTGTAGTATTGGTCGGTACGGACGAGGTTCGAGCGGTCGGTGCCCGCGGCTTTCATCACGGCGTCGATATTCTCGAAGATGCGTAGCGCCTCTTTCTCGCGCTTCGGGGCGCCTGCGTGCGGCGCCGCCTCAGCGAGCACATCCGGCGCCATGCCGCTCTTGAAGTCCTGGGCCATGACGCCGGTGGCGAACACCCAGCGGCCAGCCTTCATGCCGGGCGCGAATTTGATTTTTCCGGGGCCAAGTTCGACGGGGAGAAGCGGTTGCGCTTCGGTGGCCTGTTGGCTCATTCTTTCCTCATATCGTTGGTGGCGCCGTCGCGGCTGCCGGACTTCGGCGCAACTGTCGCACCCGCCCACCGAACAAGGCAACTGGCATACGTCGTGCAAGGCTTTGTCCGACCAGAACGATCAGGAGTGGCCCATGACCCTTCGACCCCAATGGCTGTCGGCCTTCGGGATGCTGCTGGCTGCAAGCATCGCGGCTCACGCGCAGACCGAGAATTTCCCTGCCCGCCCGATCACCATCGTCGTGCCGTTTCCGCCGGGTGGATTGACGGATGTGCCCGCGCGGTTGGCGGCCTCCATGCTGCAGGAGAAGTTCACCCACGGCGTCGTAATCGAGAACAAGACCGGCGGTTCCGGTGTTGTTGGTGCGGCCTACGCCGCGCGTGCAACGCCGGACGGCTACACGCTGTTCGCCAATTCGCTGGCCGACACGCAGAACCTGCACTACCTGCCGTTGACCTACAGCCCGATCGACGACTTCGCGACCATAGGCTGGATCGTCGACGGTCCGCCGCTGGTGTTAGCGATCAACGCCGAACTGCCCTACAAGACGCTCGCCGAACTACTGGCGGATGCGAAAGCGAATCCGAACAAGCTGAGCTTCGGAACATCCGGGCCGGCCTCTTCGCCAGGAATCACGCTCGCGCAACTGAATACGGCGTCGCAGACCCAGATACAGGCGGTGCCCTATCGTGGCTCAGGTGACGCGATCGCGGCGGTCGCCACCGGAGCGATCCAGGGCGCATTCACATTCTTCTCGCAGGCGAAGCCGCTGGTGGATTCCGGCAAGGCCCGTCCGCTCGCCGTCGCCGGCCCCAAGCGGCTCGAAGCTTGGCCAGATGTACCGACCATGACGGAACTGGGCCTCAAGATCGACCAGCGCGGCTTTGTTGGGCTTGCAGCGCCGGCCAAGACGCCGAAGCCTATCGTTGCTCTGCTCAACAAAAGTCTCAATGACGTGGTGCAGACCGCCGCGTTCAAGAAGCGGATGGCGGAACTCGGCATGTCGCCGCCACCCGCCGCGGAGAACACGCCGGAGAACTTCGACAAGTTCATGCGCGACGAGGTCGCGCGTCAAGGCGAGTTGGCCGAGTTGTCGGGGCAGAAGCTCAAGAAGTAGTTGGAGCGCTGCTCCATATTCGGCGTCATGCCCGGGCTTGACCCGGGCATCTATTTTTTGACGAAAGCAAATGGATTGCCGGGTTATCCGCGAGCGGAGCCGTACTTCGAACGGCCATGCCGGCAATGACGCGGAGAGTTGGGTGCCTTTCAGTGTGTTCGTGACAAGCCTCACGCCACCTTGGTGCGCTTGCCGGCTCCGATGTCGAGATTGAACAACTTGACCGCGTTGCCGCCGAGGATGTCGCGCTTGGCCTTTTCCTTGAGGAACGGCAGATCGTAGATCGTCGAGGGCAAGTCGAAGTCCCAGTGCGGATAGTCGGACGAATAGAGCAACTGGCTCTCCGCCTTGATGCACTTGAAGGTCGATTCGAGCAGGCTCATGTCGCGCGGAATTTCCATCGGCTGCGACGTGTAGAACATGTCGGTGATGTATTCGCCGGGCAGCTTCTTCAGGCCCGGGCACTCCGACGAACGCATCATGTATTCGTTGTCGAGCCGCTGAATCATGAACGGCAGCCACGCGAGGCCCGACTCGATCCAGATCACCTTGAGCTTGGGGAAACGCTCGGGCATGGCGTTGAGCACCCAGTTGGTCATATGGACCATGTTGTACCAAACGAAGCCCAGCGCATGGACGGCGATGAACTTGTTCATCATCCCCATGGACTGTTCGCCCCAGTTGTAGCCGGCGTGAAATGCGAGCGGCAGGCCGGTCTCTTCGATGGCCGAATAGACCTTCATGTAGCTGTTGTGATGCACCGGACGGAAGCGCACCGATGTGATCATGAAGCCGCAGACGCCCTTCTTGCCGGCGAACTCCTTCACCATCCGATAGCTGGCGTCAGGGTCGTTGAACGGCAGATAGATCATGCTGCGGATGCGGCTCTCCTCCGCCAGCACGCGCTCGCTGAGCCAGCGGTTGTAGGCGGTCGCGAGGGAGACTTCGGCCTCGACCTGCGGATGCAGGCCGAGTTGCAGCATGGGCGAGGGGAACAGAACGGCAATGTCGATGCCCATGACGTCCATCCAGCGCCGCGTCAGCGACACGTCGCGATGCACGCCGGGCTCGGTCTTCTCAATCCGGCGGAGCGGATAGCGAATGGCGCGGCCTCCCATGTCCTGATAGCCGACGCCGCCCGGCATCACGCCGACGCCCTTGGAATTGCCGGAGTTCGCCATCTTGGCGAGCTGCTTCAACACCGGATCGGGCATGTATTCCAGGATTTCGTTGAACGACTCCAGTTCGTAGTGATGGGAGTCGACATCGATGATGGGAAACTGATCGTAGTTGCGCTGCTTGGCCTGCTTGGCGGCGTGAGCCAACGCCTTGCCGGAGTCGAATTCGTCGACGCGCCAGGTACGGTCGCTGCTGAGCGGGAGATCCATGATGCCGTTCCTTGCCGAGGAGGTCAGATCGAGACGAAGACGTCGTCGCCGCGGCGAACGACGTTGTATTTTTTCAGGCGCAGCCGCCGGTCCGGCACGCATTCGCCGGTTTTCATGTCGTACTCGTAGCCATGCCAGGGGCAGACGAAGTTGACCTGGGTGTCGGAGAATTTCTGGCCGACCAGAGTCTTGTCGGGGCCGATCACGTCTTCGACCTGATGCATTATCAGGCCCTCGCAAGCCGGCCCGCCCTGGTGCAGGCACACGTTGGCATAGGCGTAGAATTGGCCTTCCCAATGGAATACGCCGATGTCGTGGGCGCCGTGCTGGACGATCTTGCGCTCGCCGTCCGGGAATTCCGCAAACTTGGCGACAAACACCTCGGCCATCTTGTCCTCACTCCCCGCAATTCAAGTCCAACGCACTAGCATAGCGCCACAACCGCGGGCAACGACGATGAAATCCTCGGGGACTGCCGTATAATCGGCGCAGGGAAAAAGCTATCAGGGCGGACGCACCCGCGAGAAAGGGCCAACATGATCGTCGATATCTACACCCATATCTTCCCGGAGCGCTTCTTCCAGGAGTTGGAGCGCGGCTCGCCCAAGCTCGGCAACATGGGCAAGCGGCTGCGCAGCGTGCGCAAGCTGTTCGATCTCGATCTGCGGTTCCGTGACATGGACGAGATCGGCGAGGACTACCGCCAGATCATTTCGTTGCCGAATCCGCCGATCGAGGACATCGCCGAGGGCGCGGTGGCGAACAACCTCGCCAAGGTCGCCAACGATTCCATGGCCGAGTTGTGCGCCAAGCACCCGAAGCGTTTTCCGGCGTTCGTGGCGGCTTTGAACTTGAATGACGTCGATTTCTCGATCCTCGAGGCGGAGCGTGCCATCAAGATGGGCGCGCGAGGGTCGCAGACCTTCACCAACATCACGGGACATCCTCTCGACGAGCCGCGGTTCAGGCCGTACTTCGACGCGATGGCCGCGCACGATCTGCCGATCTGGATTCATCCGGCGCGCACGTCGGCGATGCCTGACTACGCCTCCGAGCCGCGCTCGCGCTTTGAGATGTGGTGGTGCTTCGGCTGGCCCTACGAGACGACCATCGCGATGTGCCGGCTGGTGTTCGACGGGTTATTCGACCGCCATCCCAAGATCAAGATCGTTACGCATCATCTCGGCGGCGGCATGATCCCGTTCTTCGATGGCCGCATCGGCGCTGGCATGGAGGTGCTGGGGCAACGCACCATCGATGAGGATCACACCAAGGTTCTGTCGTCGCTCAAGCGGCCGCACTTGGAGTATTTCAAGGAGTTCTACGCCGATACGGCGATGTTCGGCGGCACCTACGGCCTGCCGTGCGGGTTGGAGTTCTTCGGCGGCGATCATGTGGTGTTCGCTTCCGATGCGCCGCTCGCCGGAATCCCGATGCACATCAAGGCGATTGATGGCCTTAATCTTGACGCCGCGACCCGCGAGAAGATCATGGTCGGCAACGCCGAGAAGCTGTTGAATATGAGAATGAGCTAACAAGGGTCCATGCTGAAAGCGGCGATCTTCAATCTTCAGTCAAGGTTTGCGGTCATTGTCCTCGTCCTGTTCTGTTCGGGGACCCTGATGCTGTTTGACGGGGTGGCTAGACCGGCGCGTGCCGCAGCATCGCTGTGCGCCCTGAGCCTTGGACTATTAGGCTGCACCAGCGACTACAAGCCGCCGGAGCAGCCGACCTTCTATCAAAGCATGGCCCAGGCGAATGCCAAGGTGGATGCGGCGGCGGCCGCATCCATGATCTCGGGCTACCGGCGCAACAACGGGCTCGGCATCATCGGCCTCGACGATAAGCTGATGCGCATGGCTGAAGAGCAGGCGCGCGCCATGGCCAGCAAGAACAAGTTCGAGCACGACGCGGCAGGCCCGTTCGCGCAGCGGGTCAAGCGGTCCGGCTACGACGCGAAAGTTGCAGTTGAGAACATCGGCGCGGGCTATCACACGCTGGCAGAGGCATTTTCGGGCTGGCGCGATTCGCCGCCGCATCGGGCCAATATGCTGCATAGCGGCGTGACAAAGATGGGGATTGCCGCGGTCTATTCGCCCAATTCGAAGTACAAGGTGTTTTGGGCGCTGATCATCGCCGCTCCCGACGACCAGCGCGGATAACCTCGAAAAATCAAACGTTTTCGGCAAACTGGCGTTAGCCACTCGAATTGAGGAGGTGGTCTCACCGCTGCCTTGATTTGAGCGAAATCCCGCGCGATGCGTTGCGAACCGCATAATTCTGTGTATTCAGAGCGTTCTTCATTCCAGAGGGAGTTTTGTTAAATGGCCACTCAGCCAGCCGCTACCGCCGCCGCCAAGCCAGCCAAGGTGAACACCGTCAGCCTCAAGCACCTCGCGGCGTCGCTCGCAGAGAGCCATGATATGCCGAAAAAGCAAGGCGAGGCTCTCCTCGGCGATCTGGTGACGTTGATCACCAAGCACCTGCAAAATGGCGACCGAATCCGCCTCGTCGGCCTGGGCGTTCTGCAGGTTCGCAAGCGCGCCGCGCGCGTGGGCCGAAATCCGGCAACCGGTGAGCCGATCGAGATCAAGGCGAGCAAGAAGGTCGCCTTCCGCGCCTCGAAGGAACTCAAGGAAGCCGTGTAGCGGCATCGCGCGGTTCGCGCGGCCTGAAATATTTTCGCCCAGTCCGATGTGGACTGGGCGATTTGTTTTTCAGATGTCGATGGCCGCCGCCGTCAGTGCAGCTTGGCCGCATCCTCCCCGGTCAGGTTCAGCAGGATGAATTGATCGTCGCCGACTTTTACGACCGCGGCGATCGCCTGGTCCGGATCTTCGGTCGGCTTCGCATCGGCGTCGTACATTTCGAAAATGTCGCGCGTCACGCCGTCGGAGCAGTACGCGGTCTGCTCATCCATGTTCACGAGCACAACGTCGACATCGATCACGATACGCACTCACTCTGACTACAATCGACAGCAGCGAGGCTAGCCAATTCCGGTTAATCGAACAATCCGTCAATGGCTTCGGTCCGCTGCGCGCGCGGGTGCGTTGGAAACGCAGAATCCATGTGCGGAATCGCGTAGTCGCGCGGCGCAAACGCAGACGGCGCCTGCAAAATCGCCGGTCGATTCCGCGCAAACACAGACAGCGTCTGGCATCGCCGCGAATGGACGACGGCGCCGGGCCGTGGCGTTGTCTCATAAGTGGACCATTCGGACGCTCCGGCTGGACCTTCCAGCATGGCCTCAGTAGTTTTTCGCCGCATGTTGCCGCAAAGCCGCAGCTACGAAGAACTCTACCGCCAATTCCGCTGGCGGGTCCCCGCGCAGTTCAACATTGGCGTTGAGGTCTGCGATCGATGGGCGGCGGAGGATCCGGACAAACTCGCACTCATCGCCGTGTCGCAGGACGGCCAATCGCAGGATGTGAGCTACGGTTGGCTGCGAGAAACCTCCAACCGTCTCGCCAACGCGTTGACTGCGCACGGCATCCAACGCGGTGATCGCGTTGCGATCCTGCTGCCGCAGACCCATGAGGTCGCAGCCATCCATATCGCGATCTATAAGCTTGGCGGTATTGCATTGCCGCTCGCGGTGCTGTTCGGCCCGGACGCGCTCGCATACCGATTGCACAATGCGGGCGCCAAGGCGCTGCTCACCAACGAACAGGGCCTCGCCAAGATCGCCGAGATCAGACGCGCGCGAGGCGATGCGCTCGCTGGCCTCGAACTAATCCTCTCGGTGGATGGACCGGGGGACGGCGCACTCGGGATGCCGGAGACACTCGCGCGCGCCTCGTCCGACTTCACGCCGCTCGATACCGCCGCTGACGATCCGGCCATGATGATCTACACCTCAGGCACCACCGGACAGCCCAAGGGCGCGCTGCACGCGCACCGGGTGCTGATCGGCCATATGCCGGGCATCGAATTGCCTCAGGAGTTCTTCCCGCAGCCCGACGATCGGTTCTGGACCCCGGCGGACTGGGCCTGGGCCGGCGGCCTGCTCGATTGCCTGCTGCCGAGCCTCTATTGCGGGGTGCCGGTGGTGGCGCGGCGCTTCGACCGGTTCGATCCGGAAGAGGCCCTCTCGGTGATGGCCCGATTTGGCGTGCGCAACGCGTTCATCCCGCCGACGGCATTGCGAATGCTACGCGCGGTGCCAGACCCTCGCGGGCGGTATGACATCAAGCTTCGCTCGGTGGGCTCGGGCGGCGAGGCGCTCGGCGCCGAGACCTTCGAATGGGGCAAGGCGGCGCTCGGTGTCTCCATCAACGAGTTTTACGGTCAGACCGAATGCAATCTTGTGGTGGGCTCCTGCGCATCGATCGGGGTGGTTCGGCCCGGCGCCATCGGCAAGGCCATTCCCGGGCACCATGTTGCGGTGATCGACCCGGAAGGCCGTCCAGTGAAGCCCGGCGAGATTGGCCAGATCGCAGTCGCGCGGCCGGACCTGGTGATGTTCCTGGAATACTGGGGCCAGCCCGACGCCACGCGGGAGAAATTCATCGGCGACTGGATGACCACCGGCGATCAGGGCGTGATGGATGAGGAAGGCTATTTCACCTTCGTCGGCCGCGACGACGACGTCATCACCTCGGCGGGCTACCGCATCGGGCCGGGCGAGATCGAGGACTGCCTGATCAAGCATCCGGCGGTGGCGCTCGCCGCTGTGGTCGGCATGCCCGATGCGCTCCGCACGGAAATCGTGAAGGCGTTCATTGTGCTCAAGTCCGGCCGCGAGAAATCGAACGCGCTGGCCGACGAGATTCAGGCGTTCGTGCGCACGCAGCTTTCCGCGCATGAGTATCCGCGCGAGATCGCCTTCATCGATGAATTGCCGATGACCACCACGGGCAAGGTGATCCGCCGGTTGCTGCGAGCGAAGATTTAAGCCGTGCGCCGGGCAATCAGCTAACGCTTTTTCTTCTTGGTCTTCTTGCTGGCGATCGGTTTCTTGAACGCTTTCTTGGCGGCCTTCTTAGCCATCTTCTTGGCTGCCTTTTGTGCCGGCTTCTTGGCGGGCTTGTTCGTCTGCTTCTTTTTGGCAGGCTCCTTCGTTCCGAAGATAGCGTTCCAGTTGTCCTTGTAGGCCTGCGTGACCGGCTTCTGGCCCTCGCCGCGGCTGTAGCTGGCGGGCGCGTCGGCCTTGGCGGGCGTGGTATCCGCAGCCGGGGCGGGAGATGCTTCTGCGGTCTTGGCTGGTGTTGCTTCTGCGGCTTTGGGCGGCGCGGCCACGGCCGTGCTCTTTTCGGCTACGGCGGCCTCCTTCTTGGGGGCCGGGGTGGCTTTGGTCGTCTTCGCGTCGGTGGCCATCGTCGTTCCTGATGCTGGTGTATCCGAGTTGATACGCCTTGCATCGCCGCGACGGCAAGGGTCCCCGAGGGTCAGCGGCCGCGGATACGGCCGCGCAAGGATTTGGCGGCGGCGAACGCCGCGCGCCGCGCGGATTCGATCCCGCAGGCGAGCGCGAACTGCGCCGCCGATGGCCGCAGTTCGATCAGCCGGTCGCTCATCGTCATGCGCTCGCGCCAGATGTGATCGATCATCGGGTGGCCGGCGGTGGCGCAAGAATCGACGCGTAACGGCTCCGGCGCGGCCAGCAGGCTTTCGGTGAGATCGCAGATCAACTGCACGCCCGGCGAGGAGCGGGCGAGTTCCTCGTTGTAGGCGATTTTCCAGCACCAGGCTGTGTCGCCACTGGAGAGCGTCAGAGTGGCGGCGATGGCTGCGCCGTTGAGAACCAGGCGGTCGATCCGCGCCTTGCCCTCGGCGGCGAGCCCGATGACTGCATTTTGCACGAAGGCCTTGATTGCGGGCTGGCCGGCTATGGCGGTGCCGGCACGCCCTTTCCAGCCGCTTGCCTCAAGCGCCAAAAACTCACTCAACGCGTCCGTGGCGCCGGTGGCGGTCGTCGCCGTTTCAAATATCACCGGCGCGATATCCTGCAGCCGGCGGCGCTGGCGGCGCAAGCTCTTGCGTTTGGCGGCGGACATCGAGCGTTCGAGATAGTTTGGCCGCTGCATGCCGGGCGTGAGCAATGCGCGTTCATGGCGGCCGAAAGCCACGTTGCGATGGCCACCGCGCGCCACCACGGCGTCAAGTGACGCGGCGAACGCGCCATGCTCGGGGATCAGAGGCAACAGGAGCAGTGGCGGTATCGCGGGATCGTGGCAAAGATGATCGAGCCAGGCGCCGATCACGGCCTCCGGTTCGTCGCGGTCGACCAGCGGAGTGCCGAGCGGTCCGTAATGATGCACCCAGCCTGCCACCTTCAAGCGTCCGGGATGGCCAGGAAACAGGCCGACCAGCCTGCCGGCGGCGGTCCGGACCAGGACGGCACGGGTATCCGCGCCGAATTCCGGCGCCGCAGCCAGCGCAAAAGCGGGCTCGTAGAACACGTTGGGCTCGATCGCGCGGGCGGCGAGGTCTCACCATTCGCCGGCGATGGATGCGAGCGCGGCCAGACCGCTCCACTCGATTTGATAGTTTTGGCGAAGCGGCGCGTGCATGCGGTTCCTAGGCGCGGCCAAAGATGAAAACGTGCATGCCGAGGCGCTGTCGGGTGACCAAGAACAGCGCCACCGATTCGACGATCAGCGCGGTCGAAGTCGCGATCGCCGCGCCGTCGACGCCGATGCGTGGGATCAGCACCATGCCGATGACAAGGTTGAGTATGAAGGCCGCGGCGTAGACCACGGCGCAAACCTTCTGCTCACCGAGCATGTTCAGCAGCCGTTCGACCGGCCCGAGCGATGCCCGCGCCATCAGCCCGACCGCGAGGATCAGCATCAAGCGATACCCCTCGGAGAACTGCGCGCCGAACAGCGACAGCAGCAAAGGCCCCATCGCCAGGATCACCGCGGTGGCCGCGAGCGAAGCCCAGAACGTCCAGCGGATCGAGTCGGACAAAACCTCGGCGAGCCGGGCGTGGTCGTTGGTGACGTGATATTCGCTGAAGCGGTGGCCCACCGCGGCCGACACCGCGAAATGCACGAAGGTGATCAGCACCAGCGTCTTGGCGGCGGCGTAGTAGACCGCGACATCCTCGGGCGTGCGGAAGTGGTGCAGCATGATGATGTCGGTGTTGGTCAGCAGCAGGTAGAAGCCTTCGACGATGAGGATCGGCAGAGACACCGAAAGCCACGTCCTGACATCGGTGGCCTTGGGTCCAGGCGCGACCGTGCGGGCGAGCTTGCGATTGAGCACGATGGTCTGGCCGATCACGGTCAGCATCAGCGCGACGGCGACCGCGATGACCGCGGTTTCCGCCGTGGCGGGCAGATCGAACAGATAGGCCGCCGACACGATCGCCAGCATGATCAGGTGGCGCACCACATAGGCCGGCAGCAGCGCCACATTGATCCAGCTGTGCGCCCGGGCGATGCCGTCCTGCATCTGCATCAGGCTGTAGAACGGCAAGGTTGCGCAGGCGATCGACAGCGGCAGCGCGAGGTATCCGGGCATGTAGGGCTTGAGCAAATGGATCGCGAGGATGCCGATGCCGGCGAGGCTGGTGGCGCTGCCGACAGCGATCCAGCGGCTGCGGGAGAGGTATCCTCGCAGCAGGTCGAGCGCGCCGCGTTTGGAATATTCCGGTATGAACCGTTGCGCGGCTGTGGCGAAGCCGAGATCGGACAGATCGCCGACCATCAGCACCAGCGTCCAGACATAGACGTAGATGCCGAACTCGAAGCTTCCCATCCAGCGTGCGAGCAATATCTGCGACAGGTAGATCAGTCCGGCGCTGAAGACGCGGATCAGGAATGCGGCGCCGGCGATCCGCTGGGTGATCGAGCGGTCGCCGGAGTTCTTCAGCCAGGCGCCGATTTTGGCGCGCGCGTTCGCAGCCAGGTTCGCAAAAGCAACCCACGCCCCACGCGTTGAATTCTGAGACTCCGTCAACGCCACTTGCACGCTCCCGCGCGCCGCTCACGGGCGCGCTTGAAGGCCAAGGCCTAGCAAGGAACCGTTAACATCCGGTTGGGCGGAGACGCGGCCTAGCCGGTTGCCGCATCCTCAAGTTCCGCCAGGGTTTTTTCGACGATTTTGCGTTCGTCGGGGCCCAGCGCGGGCTGCGGCGGAACCGGCTCGCCGACGTCGTAGCCCTGCGCCTGCAATCCAGCCTTGATGCAGGCGGCGAGATTGAAGCGGGCGAACGCCTCGTTGACGCTCCACATCCTGCGCTGCAGCTTCATCGCCTCGTCCCAGCGGCCGGCGCGGCACAGGTCATAGAGACGGACGCTTTGCCGCGGCACCACACAGGCCGGGCCGGCCATCCAGCCGACGCCGCCGATCAGCATCACCGCCGCCGGGATATGCGCCGAGGCGGAGAACACCTTCATGTCCGGGCAACGGTTCATGATCGAGAGCAGCCGTCCGGTGTTGGTCGAGGCGTCCTTGATGTATCCGATGCGCGGGTGTGTCGCGAGCCGCGCGATCGTGTCGAGCGACAGGTCGCTGCGCTGGAATTGCGGGTTGGTGTAGAGCACGACCGGAATATCGACAGCGTCGGCGATGGCGCGGAAATAAGCCTCGACCTGCGCATCCTTCAGCGGGAAGTAGGATTCCAGAATGGCCAGGATGCCGTCGGCGCCGAGCGCTTGATAGCTCTTGGCCTGCGCAACCGCGTCGGCAGTGGCGGTCGCGGCGACGCCGGCGATCACCGGCACGCGCTTGCGCGCCGCCTCGATGGTGGTCTTTACGACGGCGGTGCGCTGCTCGTTGCTGAGATAGGCGAACTCGCCGGTCGAGCCGAGCGGGGTGAGGCCATGCACGCCGGCCTTGATCAGATCGCCGCAGAGTGTGGCTAGCACGTCGGTCTTGACGCGGCCCGACGGGTCGATGGGGGTGACGAGATACGGAAATACGCCGTGCAGTTCGGATGTTGTCATGGTGTGTTGTTCGTCTGCTTGTCGGCCTGCGTCAAGCCCGTGCATGACGGTTGAGCGCTGACTCATATAGCGAGGTTCAGAACCTCAATCCTCGCTCGCCTTGAATCGGCTCATGCCCTTCAGCGCGAACGGCGCCAGCAGGGCCAGCACCGCCACTGCAAGCAGGGTTGCCGACATCGGGCTCTGCAGCAGCACCATTGGATCGCCCAGGCTGATCTGCAGCGCGCGGCGAAGCTGGCTCTCCGCGACAGGCCCCAGGATCAAGCCGACCACGACCGGCGCCACCGGAAAGTCGAAGCGCCGCATCAGGAAGCCCATGACGCAAAAGCCGGCCAGCATGGACAGTTCCACCACCGATGGTTTGGCCGCGATGGTGCCCATCGTCGCGAACACCAGAATGCCCGCGTAGAGCCACGGCTGGGGAATGGCGAGCAGCTTCACCCACAGTCCGACCAGCGGCAGGTTGAGGACGAGCAGCATGATGTTGGCGATGAACAGGCTGGCAATCAGGCCCCACACCAGGTCCGGACGCTCGGCGAACAGCAGCGGACCGGGGTTGAGGCCGTATTGCTGGAAGCCCGCCAGCAACATGGCGGCGGTCGCCGACGTCGGCAGGCCGAGCGTGAGCAGCGGCACCAGTGTGCCGGCCGCGGAGGCATTGTTGGCGGCCTCGGGGCCTGCGACGCCCTCGATGGCGCCGTGGCCGAACTCCTCCGGATGCTTGGTCAGACGCTTTTCGGTCGAGTAGGACAGGAAGGTCGGAATTTCCGCTCCGCCGGCCGGCAGCGCGCCGATCGGAAAGCCGAAGCAGGTGCCGCGGATCCACGGCCAGAACGAACGCTTCCAGTCGGCCTTGGTCATCCACAGCGAGCCGCGAACCGGCTCGAGCTTTTCCTCGACCAGATGGCGGCGCGAGGCGACATAGAGCGCCTCGCCCACGGCGAACAGCCCGACCGCGAGCGTCGTCACCTCGACCCCGTCGAGCAGGTCCGGCACGCCGAACGCAAGCCGTGGCTGGCCGGTCAGCTTGTCGATGCCGACGAGGCCGAGGGTGAGGCCGATGAACAGCGAGGTCAGACCGCGAATCGGCGAGTCGCCGAAGGTCGCCGACACCGTGATGAAGGCGACGACCATCAGCGCGAAATAATCCTCCGGCCCGAAGTTGACCGCGACGTTCACCAGCCACGGCGCCAGGAATACGATGCCGAGAGTGGCGAGAGTGCCCGCCACGAAGGAGCCGATCGCGGCGGTGGCGAGCGCTGGCCCGCCGCGGCCGGCTTTCGCCATCTTGTTGCCCTCCAGCGCCGTGACCATGGAGGCGCTTTCGCCGGGCGTGTTGATTAGGATCGAGGTGGTCGACCCGCCGTACATGCCTCCGTAGTAGATGCCGGCGAACATGATCAGCGAACCGGCCGGATCGAGCTTGAAGGTGATCGGCAGAAGCAGCGCGACGGTCAGCGCAGGGCCGATACCGGGGAGCACGCCGACGGCAGTTCCGAGCAGCACACCGGTGAGGGCGTAAAGCAGGTTCCACGGCTGGGTGGCGATGGTGAGGCCGTGCATCAGGGCATAAAGGGCGTCCATGGGCGGGCCTCAGAACAGGCGTTCGATCGGGCCTGCCGGGAGCGACAGGGTGAGCAGCTTGTCGAACAACAGAAATACCGCGAAGCCAAGAACGGCGCCGATGGCGAGATCGATGTGAATGGCGCGGCGGCCGAATGCCGTCGCGGTCGCGGCGAACAGCACGGCGGTCGCCGGGATGAAGCCGCCGCCGAGCCCGATGATGGCGATCAACGCTGCGAGGCCGCCGAGGATCAGAGCGATTGCTTTCGGATCGAAGCTCTCGCGCTCGGGGTAATCGCCGCGCCACGCCAGCACGAAATTGCCGATGGCGAGGACCGCCATGCCGGTCCCGATCACGAACGGCATTGCTTTCGGGCCCATGCCGTAGGTCGTGGCGCCCTGCATCGCGCTGGCGTCCCAGAACATTACCAATGCGATCAGCAGCAGCAGGCCGGCGATGACCATACCCGCGATGTCGGGCTTTCTTGTTTCGGCTGTAGCCACGAAGCGCCTCCCCAGGCTTTTTTACGGACCAACCGCGTCATTCCGGGCGTGAGCGCAGCGAGCGAACCCGGAATCCAGAGACGGTCTTAGACCTTGATTCCGGATTCCGGGTTCCCGCGCTTTGCGCTCGCCCCAGAACGCCGGCGGCGGACCTCTGACCGGTCATAGTTTATTTCACCAGTCCCACCGTTTGCATCACGGCGGTGACGCGCGTCTGTTCTTCGGCGAGGAATTTCGTGAACGGCTCAGCCGGCGTATAGGCGTCGTCCCATCCCTTCTGCTTGAGGATGTCCTTCCAGGAGGCCGACTTCACCAGCTTCTCGACCAATTCGCCGAGCGCCTTCTTCTGCACATCGTTGATGCCGGGGGCACCGAACACTGAGCGCCAGTTGGTCAGCACGAGATCGATGCCCTGTTCCTTGAAGGTCGGGATGTCGGAACCGGCAATCCGATTGGCCGATGTCACGCCGATAGCTCGAAGCTTGCCGGCCTTGATCTGGCCTTCGTACTCGCTGAGGCCGGAGATGCCGGCGGTGACCTTGCCGCCGAGGATCGCGGCCAGGGACTCTCCGCCGCCGGAGAACGCCACATAGTTAACCTTAGATGCGTCCGCGCCCGCCGCCCCGACAAACAGTGCCGCCATGATATGATCGACGCCGCCGGCCGAGCCGCCGGCGAAGGTCACCTTGGCGACGTCCTTCTTCACGGCTTCGGCGAGATCCTTCGCGGTCTTGATCGGAGAATTCACCGGCACCACCATGATCTGCACCTCTTCGGTGATCTTGGCGATCGGTGTGATCTGCGACATCGACACCGGCGACTTGTTCATCAGGATGGCGCCTACCATGACGAAGCCGTTGACCATGAGCTGGTTGCCGTCACCCTTCGTGCCGTTGACGAATTGCGCGAGTCCGACCGTGCCGCCGGCGCCGGCGATGTTGACGACCTGGGCGTTTTTGACGAGCTTCTCGGCAATCAGCGCTTGCTGGATCGAACGCGCGGTCTGGTCCCAGCCGCCGCCCGGCGCCGCCGGCGCCACGATCTTGAGCTCCATCGTCTGGGCGAACGCCGCTGTGGCAAACATGACCGTGCCCGCGATCAGCGCGCCACGGCAGAGGATACGAACCGGCAACATGAGCAGTCTCCTGGAGTGTCCGGGGATATTAAGGGCCGCTTTTTCGGCAACGTCCAGTGCCGCCGGCGTGTTCGGCGGACCGGCTTGGCTTAACCGTTGAAGCCGCCTGCATCGAGGAAGGCTTGCTCGTCCGCGGTGGTGGTGCGGCCGAGCAGGGCATTGCGATGCGGGAAGCGGCCGAACCGGCGGATGATATCGGCGTGAATGTGCGCCCATTTCAGCAAATCGGCGTCGCTGGTCGCGGCGAACAAGGCGCAGCACCGCTCCTGATCGCGCAGCGATTCGGAGTGCTCGAACGGCAGATAGAAAAACTGTTGGTTTGACACCGGCATGCCGCGGTCGAAGCCCCGCGCCAGTGCGCGGTCGGCGACCGCGAGCGCCAGCGCATCGGCGGCGTGGGAGCGTGCGTCGCCACGGAACATGTTGCGCGGAAACTGGTCGAGCACGATGGTGAGCGCGAGGGCGCCGTCGGCGGTGGCCTCCCAGGCCGCCAATTGCCCGGCCGCCGCCGCTTCGTAGGTTGCAAGAAACCGCGAGCGGATGGCGTCGTCGAATGCGGCGTCCTTGGTGAACCACTTGTCCGGACCGGCCTCGCGCCAAAAGGCCAGCACGTCCTCCGGTGCGGCGATCAAAGGCGCACCTCGCCTTTTTCGATGCGCAGGTGCAGTGCCGGATCCAGCGGCACGAAGGTCTTTGCCTCGGCATCGTTGAAATAAATCGGGTCGAGCGTCGCCAGCGGATTGAAACCTTCGCGCACCAGATCGCCTTTCTTTTGCTTGAACGTGCCGGTGACATCGAGCTGACGCTGGATGCGAATGAAGAGCGGACGCGCATATTCCGGCAGGTTGGCGGCGAGATGCGCGTGCAACGCGCCGAGGTCGCATTGGCCGTCGCAGACGATCGCCGCCATTCCGGCGCGGCCGTCGTGCTGGAATACCGTGACGCCGTAAACGGTGGCGTCGGCGACACCGGGGAAGGTGTTGATTGCATCGGCGACCTCGGAGGTCGAGACGTTTTCGCCCTTCCAGCGGAAGGTGTCGCCCACCCGATCGACGAAATAGAAATAGCCGCGTTTGTCCTTGCGCATAAGATCGCCGGTGCGGAACCAGGCGTCGCCGGTCTTGAACACGTTCTGCAGAACCTTGCTTTCGTTCTGGCTGGCGGCCGCGTAGCCCTCGAATCGATTCCCCGGCCGCGAGGGATCGTTGACGATCCGCCCGATCACCTCGCCAGGCTCGTTGGGTTCGCAGCGCACGCAGTATCCGCGCGCGTCGCGCACCGGCTGCTGCCGTTCGACGGCGAACTTCACGATGGCGATGGGAAAGCGATGGGCGACGAACCACGGGACCCGGCCGACAGCGCCCTGCTTGCCCTCGAAGTTGAAGATGTTCACGTTACCTTCGGTCGCCCCGTAGAACTCCAGGATATGGGGAATATGGAATCGGCTTTTGAATTCCGCCCAGAGGTCTGGCCGCAGACCGTTGCCGCAGACCATCCGCAGACGATGACGGGTTTCATTGGGGCTGGGCGGTGTGTGGACCAGATAGCGGCAGAGTTCGCCGATATACTGGAACAGAGTGCACTGTTCGCGCACCACGTCGTCCCAGAAGTCGCTGGCGGAGAATCTTTCGCGGATCACAACAGAGCCGCCGTTGAGCAGAACCGCGCCGGTCGCAACGAGGCCGCCAACCGTGTGGTACATCGGCAGGCAGTCGTACATGCGGTCGGTCGGCTTGGTATCCATCACGCCCGCGAACGCGTTCGATGCCAGCATGACACGGTAGTGGTTGATATTGGCGGCCTTGGGCAGGCCGGTGGTGCCCGACGTGTAGATGTAGAGCGCGTGATCCTCGATGGTCAGCGCCGCCCGCTCGGACGGTGTGAGTCGTTCGCCGGGCAGCGCATCGATTTCGGTGTCGATGCGTTGATAGTCGGCGCTGGCGCCGTGCGACCAGATCCTGGGCTGGGCCTTGACCAGAGCCTTCGCGGTCGCGAAGGCTCCCGCGAGTTCGGCGGCCACGATGACGTGTCTCGGCTTCACGATATCGATGCAGTGGGCGAGGGCGGTGCCGATCAGGTTGGTGTTGATCAGCGCGACGACTCCGCCCATGGCGGTGATGCCGATCCAGGCGGCCATATACTCGGGCCGGTTCGGCATCAGCAGGCAGACCGTCTCGCCTTTGCCGAGGTTCTCGCGGCGCGCCCAGCGGGCGTAGCGGT
Source organism: Alphaproteobacteria bacterium (assembly GCA_026400395.1). Lineage (GTDB taxonomy): Bacteria > Pseudomonadota > Alphaproteobacteria > Rhizobiales > Xanthobacteraceae > Z2-YC6860. Next base: position 20,570 of record JAPLPD010000220.1, read on the forward strand.
TTGCCCGTTCGGCCAGCGCGCGATAGCTCAGGCGCTCGCGGCCGGAGATCAGCGCGGGCGCGTCGCCGAACCTCGCGGCGAGTTCATCGATCACGACGGGAAACACCCGAGTCGGATTTTTGGCGATCGGCGTGGTCATCCGCAGGATGCGAAGAGCGCCACGCAGGAAGATGATGTCGCCGCTGATGTTGTCGAGCAAGCTCATTGTGCGCCTTGCGCCGCCGGATCAGCGCATCTGCATAACGGAGCGTAGCATCGAAGAGTTGCGTCAGCCCTGCAAGCGCCTTGCTGTGTCCTCGGCGGTATTGCACACCGGCAAACGACGGTCTGTTACGGCTTGGCCGTGGCGTCCGTCTTGGCGTCCGTCTTGGCAGCTGACGCTTGCTTGGCGGCAGGCTTCGGTTTGGCCTCGGTCTTCGGCTTGGCATCGACCTTGGGCTTCGACGCCGTCGCGGTGGGCTTGGCTTCAGACTTCGCGGCAGACGGCACTGCGGTCAGCGGCGCCGTATCGCTTTTGGCTGTCGGCGCATAGCTCAAGGCCGGGTTGCTGACATCGGTGGCGGAGGGCAGCCTGCGCGCGGTGCCCGACTGGCCGGCGCCCGGGGTAAAGGCGTTGGCTGGCGGGGCTGTGGCGGTCTGCAGAGCAGGCGTCGCCGGTTTGGCGGCGGCCGTCGATTTGGCATCGGCGGCCGGCTGGGCGGGCGCCGCCGCCGTCTTGGCATCCTTGGCATCACCCTTCTTGCCCTTGGCGAGCTTCTGGATCTTGGCGCGCGCGCTGACGAACTGGGCTTCAGCCGCGCTCTTCGCCGCGCCGATGAATACGGTGATCGCCTTGACGGCGTCGGGCTTGTCCTTCAGCAGCGAGGACGATTTGGCGGTGCCGGGCGGCAGGTTGGTCAGCATGAAGCTCGAGGTTTCGCTCTCGTCGTCCGCGTCCTCGGCGGCCGGACGCTTGCGGTGCGCGCCGCACATCTCATCGCGCAGATCGGGCGGCGCGGCGTTGATCGGCTGCAGCGAATCCACTGAACCGAGTGACGGCGACAGCCAGGTCAGCGGTCCGCGGTTGAAGCCGCGTTCGAGCAGTCCGGCGGCCTTCGCAGCGCGATAGGGCGAGGACGGCGAGCCGAGCACGACGGCGATCAGGCGCTTGCCGTTGCGCGAGGCCGTTGCAACCAGATTGAATCCGGACGCGCAAATGAAGCCGGTCTTCATGCCGTCGGCGCCCTCGTAACGGCCGATCAGCGTGTTGTAGTTCCGCATGTACTTCTTGCCGAGCTGGATGGCCGGGATGTGCCAGTACATGTCGTATTCGGGGAAGTCATGGATCAGCGCGCGCGCGAGAATGGCGAGGTCGCGCGCCGAGCTGATCTGCTCGTCGGCCGGCAGTCCGTTCGGATTGACCCAACTCGACTGGGTCATGCCGAGGTTCTTGCTGGTGCTGTTCATCTCGTCGGAGAACTTCTCCACCGAGCCGCTGACGCCTTCGGCCAGCACGACGGCGATGTCGTTGGCCGATTTCACCATGAGAATCTTCAGCGCGTTGTCGACGGTGATCTGGGTGCCGGGCTTGAAGCCGACCTTCGACGGCGCCTGCGAAGCGGCGCGGCCGGTAAAGGTGAAGAGGGTGTCGAGCGTGATGCGCTGCTGCTTGACTGCCTGCAACGTCACATAAAGGGTCATCAGCTTGGAGGTGGAGGCCGGGTACCACGGCATCGTGGCGTTCTCGGCGTGCAGCACCTTGCCGGAATCCGCTTCCACCAGAAGCAGCGCTTCGCTGCCCGCGCTGGCGGGAACCGCTGGGCTGAGAATCGCGGCAGCGAGGGCCGCTGCGAAAGCCGGGAAGCGGAGCGTCGGAACAAATTTCACTGGCGATCCGGTCTGCTGTTTGCGGGCTTCGGGAGAGCGTTGCTGCACCCGATATTTGGAATATCTAAACCATAGCCAAGCAGGAAGGAAAAGCGTGCCGCGGCCACAGTTTGCCACATGGTTTACCCGGCCCCGGAACTTTTCATGCAGGACCAGCCTGTGGCGTGGTAAATCGCAGGGGAAAGCGACCGAATTTCGGCAAGGGAGGCGGTCATGACGGGCTGCATCGTTGGCTGGGCTCATACGCCCTTCGGCAGGCTCGACGGCGAGACGGTCGAGAGCCTGATCGTGCGGGTCGCGGGCGGCGCGCTGGCGGATGCCGGGGTTGAGGCCAAGGACGTGGACGAGATCGTCCTCGGCCACTTCAACGCTGGCTTTTCGCCGCAGGATTTCACCGCATCGCTGGTCCTGCAGGCGTCGCCGGATCTGCGCTTCAAACGGGCGTTGCGCGTTGAAAACGCCTGCGCCACCGGGTCGGCCGCCGTGCACCTGGGACTCAAATCGCTGGCGGCCAAGTCCGCCCGCGTTGTGCTGGTGGTCGGCGTCGAGCAGATGACCGCGACGCCCGGTCCGGAAATCGGAAAAAATCTGTTGAAAGCCTCCTACGTGCGCGAGGAGGCCGATATCGAGGGCGGCTTTGCCGGGATTTTCGGCAAGATCGCCGGGCTCTATTTCCAGCGCTGGGGCGATCAGTCCGACGCGCTCGCGATGATCGCGGCGAAGAATCACAAGAACGGCGTCGGCAACCCCTACGCGCAACTGCGCAAGGATTTGGGCTTCGAGTTCTGCCGCAACGTCAGCGACAAGAATCCGTTCGTCGCCGGCCCGCTCAAGCGGACCGACTGTTCGTTGGTCTCAGACGGCGCGGCGGCGGTCGTGCTGGCCGATGTCGAGACAGCGTTGCGACTGAAAAAGGCGATTGCCTTCCGGGCGACCGCGCATGTGTCCGACTTCCTGCCGATGAGCAAGCGCGACATCCTCAAGTTCGAAGGTTGCGCCGAGGCGTGGAAGCGCGCGCTTGCCGACGCGGGCATCACGCTCGGCGATCTTTCGCTGGTCGAGACACACGACTGCTTCACCATCGCCGAGTTGATCGAATACGAGGCGATGGGGCTGGTGCCCGAAGGACAGGGCGCGCGGGCCATCATGGAAGGTTGGACGCAGAAGGACGGCCGGCTTCCTGTCAATCCGTCGGGCGGCCTCAAGGCCAAGGGCCATCCGATCGGCGCGACTGGCGTGTCTATGCACGCGCTGTGCGCCATGCAACTGGCCGGCGCAGCGGGCGACATCCAGGTTCGCGGCGCCAAGCTTGCGGGGGTGTTCAACATGGGCGGCACCGCGGTGGCGAATTACGTCAGCGTACTGGAGCGGATCAAGTAAGAACTATTCGGTCGCTTTGTCGGCGATCTCGTTGGGCGGCGGCGCGACGGCGGGCGCTGTCGAATCCTGCGGTTCGGTTGAAGGCGTTGTTTCGTCGCCGATCAGGAACTGTGCCCGAGCGAGCGCTGCGAATGCGCCGCCCATGCGAACGAGTTCGTCAAAGGTGCCACTCTCGACAATCCGGCTGTGGTCGAACACCAGAATGCGTGTGGCGTTCCGCACTGTTGAGAGCCGGTGCGCGATTACGAAGGTGGTGCGATCTTTCATCAATTCGTCGAGCGCGGCTTGCACCTTCATCTCGGTGGTTGCGTCGAGCGCGCTGGTGGCTTCGTCGAGAATCAGGATCGGCGGATTTTTAACCAGTGCGCGGGCGATCGAGACGCGCTGGCGTTCGCCGCCCGACAGCATCCGGCCGCGTTCGCCGACGCAGGCGTTGAAACCCTCCGGATTGGCCTCGATAAAATCCAGCGCCTGCGCTTTGGCGGCGGCCGAACGGATTTCCTCGTCGGTCGCCTCCGGCCGGCCGACCCGCAGGTTCTCGCCGATCGAGCGGTTGAACAGCAGCACCTCCTGGAACACGACGCCGATGTTCCGCCGCAGCGCCGATAGCTGCAGGCCGCGGATATCCATGCCGTCGATCTTTACCGAGCCAGATTGCGGATCGAACACGCGGTGAAGAAGCGCAAGCGCGGTCGACTTGCCCGCGCCGGTCGGGCCGACCAACGCGATGATCTCGCCCGGCAATGCTGTGAACTTGAGGTCCGCGACGGCGGGGCGCTTGCCGTCGTAGGAGAACGACACGTCGGCGAACTCGATCAGGCCGCGCAGGCGGCCGGGATCGATGGCGTCGGGCCGGTCGCCCACCGACGGCACCGTGTCGGCGACCTCGAAGAACTCGCGAAGCCGCGGCCGGTCCTGGAACAGCCGATTGGCGAAGCCCACGGCCTGTTCCAGGCGATGGATCAGCATTCCGGCGAAGCTCGTGAAGGTGACGATCTCGCCCACGGTGGTCAAGCCGCGGATGTTGAGCCAGATTCCGACCACGAAGATCGACAGCACGGTGAGCGTCGTCGAGGCGCGCGTCAGGACGGCGCAGATCGCCCACCACGACAACACCGGCATCTGGGCGCCGAGCAGCTTGGCTGCGACGTTCTGCAGCCCGCTGACCTCGGCTTCGATGCGCGCATAGCTCTGTACCAGGGCGACATTGCCGAGCGCGTCGGAGGCGCGTTCGGCGAGGTCTCCGTAGTGGCGCTCCACCGAACTCTGTCCGGCCTCTGCTTTTCGCAGCACCAGCGTGGTGAGCCCGGCGAACACAATGCAGAGCGCAATCAGCAGCAGCGCCAGCCGCCAGTTCAACGCCAGCGATAGCGGCAGCAAAACCAGCAGCGACACGAACGCCGCGAGATGCTCGCGGAAGAAGCCGAGCCACAATCCCCACAGTGCATCGGTGCCGGTGAGCATGACCTTCATCAGCCGGCCGGAATGGATGCCGCCGTGAAAGTTCAGTGGCAGTTGCAGGATGTGCTCGAAATATTCGGTCATCACCGCCAGACGGCGGCGGTGCGCCAGCCGGTCGGCATGCAGCGCGACCAGGGTGCCGCAACTGATGGTGAAAAAACCGAAGGCCACCCAAGCCGCCATCAGCGTCACGATATCGGTCCAGACCGGGACGCCGCCGCGACTCTGGGCGCCGGCGAGCGCATCGACGATGCGACCGAACAGGACTGGTTCGGCAAATTGCGCGGCGGCGAGCGACAGATTGGCCACACCCAGCATCCAGCCGAGTCTTGATTCGCTGCCCAGCAACTTGAGCACGCGCGCGTAGAGACGAATGAAATTCATGACGGTTGGATCGGAGCGGTTTGAGGGCCGCGCGAGTGGGGCGCCGGCCAGGATGCGTGAATACTTCCCGCATGATGCTGCATTTCGGAGCGCGGACCCTAGCACGGTTTCCAGGTTCATGTTCCAGGTTGCAGTCGCCTTGTTTGGCAAGTCACAACAGTTTCATCGCGAGATTGCCGAAGCTGCATATGAATGCCGATTTCGGCATGTTAAAAGTGGAATATCCGAGGGCTCTGGGTTGTTGTTTGACTGAAACACGGAAACGGCAGCCGGATACCGCAGGGGGATAATGACGGCAGCGCCGACCCTACTCTTTGCCCATGCAACGGAACCGAAACTGGCTTTCGGGGCGAACGGGGCATGACTAATATTCCAACCGAGTTGCTGCGGACGTTGATCGCAGTTGTCGATCTGCGCAGTTTTACCAAGGCGGCGCAGTCGCTCGGCGTCACCCAGCCGGCGGTCAGCGCCCAGATCAAACGGCTGCAAAGCCTTCTCGCTTCCGACCTGCTCGACAAGAGTACGCCCGGCGTCAGTCTTACGTCGGCGGGGGAGCTTGTCGTCAATTATGCGCGGCGGCTTCTGTCGATCAACGTCCAGATACTGGATATCGCCGGTCCTCGCTTGGCGGCAAAAGCGGTCCGGATCGGTGCGACCGGCGATTTCACCGCGGCCGGCATCGCGCTTGGTCTCACCTGCTCGCGCGTGCGGCGGCCCGACCTGCGCTTTCAGGTCTACAGTTCGAACATCGACGGACTGTTGCGCGATCTGCGCGAGGGCGACGCCGATCTCGCGATCTGGGTTTCTCAGACCGGCCCGATGCTCGACACCAAGCACTACTGGACCGAGTCGCTGGTGTGGGTGAATTCGCCATCCACGCGGATCGATCCGACCGGCCCGGTGCCGCTGGTGTCATACGGGGATGAGTGCCTATTCACACGCAGCGCGATGGCGGCGCTGAGCGCGGCGAGCCCCGAATGCGAAGTGGCTTTCGTTGGGTCGAGCCTGCTGGGGCTTGGCGCGGCGGTGGCGGCGGGGTTCGGCGTCATGGCATTGCCGCGCGGCCGCGCCGATATTCCCGGCGTCACCGTATGGGACGATGCGCCGCTGCCCAAGCTGCCGGACATTTTCTGCGGCATCTATGTGCGAGACGGTGTCGATGTTGAGGAGCGTGAGCAGATTGCCGAGACGATCGCGGCGGCGCTCAGGCCGGATTTGGAAACAGGTTCAGAAACGGGTTCGGCGCAGTAATTTGTCGGGCCCGCGCTAGGCTTGCGCAAATCCCGACCTCTGCGCCCAGCCGGTCATGCGCGTCTCCAGGATCGCCATCAGCCAGTACATTACGATGCCCTCAACGGCCAAGGCGACCAGCCCGGCGAAGATCAGGGGCACTTGAAACTGCGCCTGCGCTTGCAGCATCAGGTTGCCGATCCCGTAATTCGACGCGATGCTCTCGGATATCACCGAGCCGACGAAGGCCAGCGTGATCGCGACCTTCAGCGAGCCGAAGAAGTACGGCAGCGTGCGCGGGATGCCGACCTTTCGCATGATGTCGAGCTTGCTGGCGCCGAGCGCCTTGAGCACGTCTTCCAACTCGGGCTCGATGGTGGCAAGCCCGGTTGCGACGTTCACGACGATGGGGAAGAACGAGATCAGGAACGCCGTGAGCACGGCAGGAACGAATCCGATGCCGAACCAAAGGACAAGGATCGGCACCACGGCGACCTTGGGGATGGCATTGAAGCCGATCATCAGCGGATAGAGCCCGGCATAGATCGAGCGCGACCAGCCGACCACGAGGCCCAGGAGCAGGCCGAAGCCCACCGCCAGGCCGAACCCGATCAGCGTGGTGGACAGCGTGTAGAACGAATGCCGGTAGATCGGCGTCCAATATTCGACGATGGCGTTGGCGATGGCGGTCGGCGGTGGCAGGAAAAAAACCGGAATATTGAACAGCCGGACCGCGCCCTCCCAAACGATGAACAGCGCGGCGGTGTAAAGCCACGGCGCCATCCGGACGGCGATATCGCCGCGCTTCACGTCCGCGCCCTCACGATGTGCGAGCGCAGCTCATGCACGATGTCCTGGAAGCCCTGGGTGAACGTCACGTCGAGTTCGCGCGGGCGCGGAATGTCGATCTTGCGTTCGAGAACGATGCGGCCCGGCCGCGCCGACATCACGAAAACACGGTCGGCGAGAAACACCGCCTCGCGGAGATCGTGGGTGACGAGGCAGACGGTGATCTTGCGTGCGGCCTGCAGGTCGCGGATCACGCACCAGAGTTCCTCGCGGGTGAAAGCATCAAGCGCGCCGAACGGCTCGTCGAGCATGAGCAATTTCGGCTCGTGGATCAGCGCGCGGCACAGCGACGTGCGTTGCTGCATGCCGCCGGACAGCTCCCAGGGATACTTTTCGCCCTGGCCGCCCAGCCCGACCGAGGTGAGGAGGTTCGCCGCTCGCGCTGAATATTCGACGCGGCGGCGGCGCATCTCGCTGCGGTAAGGCTCGACGATTTCGAGCGGCAGCAGCAGGTTTTCCAGCGTGGTGCGCCAGGGCAGCAGGGTCGGCGCCTGGAACGCCATGCCGGCGATCTTTACCGGCTTGCTGACCACTTCGCCGGCGACCTGGACTGAGCCCTTGAACGGAAACTGCAGGCCGGTCGCGAGCTTCATCAGGGTGGACTTGCCGCAGCCGGAAGGACCGACCACGGCTGCGAACTCGCCCTCCTCGATGGCGATCGAAAGCCCTTCGACGGCGGGTGTATCGGTCGAGCCACCGTAGGCGTGGCTCACTTCATCAAGCGCAACGAAAGCTGACACGATCGTCCCCCAAGCCGTACGGTCAGTTCGGCTTGCGTTCGGCGGCCGGCGGCAGGAACGCAGCGTCGAAGATGTCGGCCGCCTTGGGCTTGCCGTTCTTGAACTCGTAGGTAAGCGCGATCTGATCGATCGACTTCGTCAGCCGGTCGTTGTCCACGGCGCCGTATCCGTTGGCCTTCACCTCGGTGGTGACGATGTTGTCCTTGATCGCCATGTTCAGGCGCTCGAGTTCGATTGGCTTCTTGGCCACGTCGTTACGCTTGATAACCGAATCGACGGCGGTCGAGGGGTCTTTCACCGTCTCGTTCAGGCCCTTCAGGAAGGCGCGGATGAACGCCTTCACCGCTTCCGGCTTTTCCGCCGCGAACTTCGGGTTCACGATGATGGTGTGGCCGTAAAGGTTGACGCCGTAGTCGGCCATCAGCATGACGACGATGTCATCGACCGGTACGTTCATCGACTTGAGGTTGATGAAGGACGAGAACGAGAACCCAGTGATGGCGTCCACTTGGCCGCTCTGCAGCATGGGCTCACGCACCGGGAAGCCGACGTTCTCGATCTTGACCTTGGAAGCGTCGATGCCGTTGGCCTGGGTGAATATCTTCCACTGCGCATAGGCGCCGTCCGGCGCGGGCGCACCCAGGATCTTGCCTTCGAGATCCTTCGGCTTCTCGACGCCGCGGCTCTTGCGTCCGATGATCGCGAACGCCGGCTTGTTGTAGAACATGAACACCGATTTGAGCGGCACGGTCGGATTGGCGTCGCGGAACTTGATCAGCGAATTGATGTCGCCGATGCCCATATCGTAGGTGCCGGAGGCGACGCGGTTCAGCGGTTCGAGCGATCCGCCGGCGGTATCGATCGTCACGTCCAGGCCCTCGGCCTTGAAGTACCCCTTGTCGATCGCCACAGTGAACGGCGCGGCCGGGCCTTCGAACTTCCAGTCGAGCGAGAATTTGATCGCCGTTTGGGCGGCGGCCGGACCGCCGGTCAGCGCGGCGGCCAATGCCGCGGCGAGGATGAGGCCGAGGCGGCCGGATCGATTTTGCTTGAGGACTTTCATATCGCTACTCCCATCAGAGTCGATGGCGCGCAGGGCCGCGCCGCTTAATTCCTGCGCAGCAAAGAACATGCCGAATGAAAGAGCAAGGCAGGACCACGATGTGGGCGGCGGCTCTTCGCATTCGGCCCATTTTCTACACACAAGGATTCCTGTTTGCCGCCGTGTTAGGCAAAGCGCGCGCGATTGGCGCCGATAAGGCGAAAGAATCCGCCGGGAGAGGGCATCCGATGGTGCGACGCGGGATCGGCGGCAGCATCTCGTGGGTGCCGCAATTCGTCGCAGCTTGCAGCCGCCGATGCAGCGCCGGTGCTGCCGATCGTTGCGGGATATGAGGCATCTCGACCCCCGGTGTCCGATCTCCGTTGCGGCCTTTGGCGCCCGGTGTCACCGCTCGCCCTTCCGGCGAAATGCCGGATGAAGCCCGCCGCTGACCGCGCGGAAGAATGACATGCGCAACCTGCAATGGTGCTTGCGAATATGAATATTCGTTCCTCTACATTACCAAAACATCATCCGCCGCAGGCTTACGCAGCAGGAACGCGTCACCACATCGTCGGTTAGTTCCTCGAGCCTCAGTCGAGGGGCGTTAACACCGAAAGGGTGCGACCATGTTGATCTCTCGTAATCGCGTCTTGGCTGCCGCCACGGCGGCGGCGATTGCGCTCACCGCAGTGGCGGCGACTCCGGCTTCGGCCGGTTCTTATCGCGGCAATCATCGCGGCGGCGGCAATGCAGCCGTGCTCGGCGCGGTAGTTGGCGTGTTCGGTGCTATCGCCTTGCTGGCGGCGAGCCGCCATCAGGAGCGCCACTATGGTTACGGCTACGGCGAGCCGGCTTACGGCGCACCGCCTCCGCCGCCGTACGGCTACTACGCTCCGGGCCGGTACTACCGCTAACCGCAAGCGGACCAAGCCGCCTTTCGAAGCGGCGATGCCAACAGACTGAAGGCGCCGCCGTTCCGCGGCGCCTCTTTCTTTGGATAACGACAAGCGGGTGTTAACGGTCTTAAGCCGGGATTCTCCAGATGACTCCCGAACTGGCGTGAGTATTGGCGTTTTACGGCCTTGCCACAAGACCGACGCGAGACCGACGCGAGGTGCCGACGCATTACCGGCTGTTCGGCCAGCCCGAACGGTGGTCGAGGGGC
>JAPLPD010000045.1 GCA_026400395.1 Alphaproteobacteria bacterium
TCATCCTGATTACGCTTAAGACGGCGGCGGGCCTCGGCGCGCTGGCGGCGGCGGCGCAGAACTGGGCGCTGCGGCGCAACACCGCAGCCGAGCGCGTGCTGTGGGTGATTTCAGGTTTATTGCTGGTGTTTCCGAGCCTGCTTGAGGCACTCGCGGAAAAAATCACGGGTCTGGACGTGCCGTATCCGGCGCCGTTTGGCTTTGCGATTGCGGCAGCGATCTTGCTGAAGCAATATTACGAAACCCGTCCGGTCGCGGCGGCAAAAAGCTGAGGGAGGACATTATGTTCGATCGCTATTACAGGCCGGCCGCGCTCGCATTGGCCGTCACGCTGTTTGCCGCGGGCGCCTACGCGCAGCAGAAGACCATCGCAATCGGCACCGGCGGCACCGGCGGCGTTTACTATCCGTTGGGCGGCGGCCTTGCCAACATTCTCTCCAAGAACCTGCCGGGTGTGCAGGCGACGGCGGAAGTCACCGGCGGCTCGGTCGACAATCTCAAGCTGATCGCAACCGGCCAGAGCGAAGTCGGCTTCTCGATGGCCGATGCGGCGCTCGATGCGCTTAACGGCGAAGACAAGTTCAAGAGCGGCAAGGTCGATGTCCGCACGCTGATGGTGCTGTATCCGAACCGTATGCATGTGGTCAGCATCGAGGGCACCGGCATCAACACGATGGCGGACCTCAAGGGCAAGCGGGTCTCGACCGGCTCGCCCGGCAGCGCCACGGAAGTGATGGCGTTCCGCGTCATCGAGGCGGCGGGCCTCGACAAGGACAAGGACCTGAAGCGCGAGCGCCTCGGTGTCGCGGAGTCCGTCAACGCCATCAAGGATCGCAAGATCGATGCGTTCTTCTGGGTCGGCGGCCTGCCGACGGCGGCCGTCACCGATCTCGGCGCAACGCCGGGCCTCAAGATCAAGTTGATCGACCACGACGAGGTCGTGACCAAGATGAACGCCAAGTACGGCGCGCTTTACATCACCGATACGATCCCGGCCAAGATGTATCCGGGGCAGGACAAGGACAACAAGATTTCCACGGTATGGAACATCCTCGTCACCTCATCGAAGATGTCGGACGAACTCGCCTACAACATCATCAAGACGGTGTTCGACAAGAAGCCGGACCTCGTCGCGGTTCACAAGGAAGCCGAGTCCATCGACTTCAAGTTCCAGAAGACCGGCAACTCGCCGATCCCGTGGCATCCCGCGGCGATCAAGTATTTCAAGGATAAAGGCGTCGCGATGTGAGAAGGCCGGTTGCGAAAGCGCCGCGAGAGGAAGTCGAAGTCTCGCAGCGCGCGCTGACCTGGTGGTTCGGACTGATGGCGCTCGGCGGTCTGGCCTTTGGCCTCAACGCCGAGCGCCGTCCGTTTGGCGACGACGTGCTGGCGCATCCGCTGATTGTCTTCTTCGTTGTTGTCTGGGCCGGGCTGATGCTGTTGCGCGTCGTGATGCAGCGGCCGGTGCCGCAGATCCTGCCCGAACGAATGCTGCTGTGGGGCTGCGCCATCGGTGTAGTGGCGTTCCTTGCCGGTAACTGGCTCGGGGTGCGGGGCTTTTCGCTGCTCTGAATTAGGTTTTTGCCACCCGGCCGCGCCGATTTTAACCGGCTATCAATGTTAATCCGCCAGAAACATTGATTGTTGGCAAATGGCATCACTGCAATTTTAATGGTTGCTGGACGATCCTGACTGCCACGTTTGTTTTGTAGTGCGTACGTGGCGTGAGGACAGATGCAGTTGCGGCGAGTAAGGCCGAAGCGTGTGCGTCGCGCATTCGGACTGACCATCTCGATGCTGGTGCTGGTGCCGACTTCCATCGGCCTGCAGGACCCGGCATCGGCCATCGCACGCAATTCCAGTAACGTCGAACGCATGCGCCAGCATTTGATGGCGTCTCCGTTCGGCACCATCCATGCCGCGACCTTCAGCATGCCGCGCCCGGTCGGCAGCGCGATCCCGCTTGGCGGCTATCGTCTTGCGGGCCTCGACCTCAGCGAAGTCGATGTCACAGGCTCGGTTGACCGCAGTCGCTTTTTTGGCGCGATCGATGCCGAGCCCAGGCGCGTGTTCCCGACTGTCAATCGCGAAGGCAAGGGCGACCGTCTGGTGCCGGTGCAATCGCGTGAACCGGCGATGCAGCCGGCGCAGGAGCCGGGCGCGGAGCCGTCGGGCGATGTGCCGGGGGACGGCAGTTCGCTGCGCACGGTTCCAGGTTACGACGTGTCGATGTCGCTGGAGCAGAGCCCGCAAATTCCGTTGAGCGACGAGGCCGATCCGCCAGCCGGCCCGGAAGCTGCACCGTCGTTTGTCGAGAGCGTTACCGAGGACAAGGCCGATGAGCCGGAGTCCGTCGTCGTCGCGTTGCCTGAGCAGGCGCCCGCAACAGACGGCTCGCAGTTCGCCGCGCTGGCGCCCAAGGCCGATATGAAAACCGAGGCGCGCATGCCAGCCGATAGCGGCAAGCCGTCGTTCGGTGAGGAAGCTGCTAGCAAGTCGCGCGTCTATTTTGGCGCAGCGCCGCTCGGCGGCGGCAACGACCGCATCGAGCCATGGGCGGCAGGTGCCGCGCCGATCCTGCTTCCGGCGACGCCGGTTCTTGAATCGCAGGACCGCAACGATCCCGACTTCAAGCGTCTGGCGCCTCAGGCGGCGGCTGTGTCCGCAGGCGAAACCGTTGCGGCCAAGGGCGAAGTCACCGGCGCCGGCAAGCGCCCGAAGTCACCGGCGGAACGTCTTGGGCTTATCGGCCCGGCGCGCGCCAAGCAGGAAAAATGCCTGACCGATGCGGTCTATTTTGAATCGCGCGGTGAGGCGGTGAACGGCCAGGTCGCCGTCGCGCAGGTGGTGATGAACCGCGTGTTCTCGGGCTTTTATCCATCGACGGTGTGCGGCGTCGTCTACCAGAACGCACACCGCAAGCTCGCCTGCCAGTTCACCTTCGCCTGCGACGGTATTCCCGATGTGGTGAAGGAGCCGGAAGCCTGGGAAGTCGCCAAGAAGATCGCCAGGGAAACGCTCGACGGGCGGCTGTGGCTCAAGGCGGTCGGCAAGGCCACGCACTATCACGCGTTCTGGGTGCGGCCGAACTGGATTCGCGAAATGGCCAAGCTGCAGAAGCTCGGCGTGCACACGTTCTACCGGCCACGCCGGTGGGGCGATGGCGCGGACGAACCCAGGTGGGGCGATCCGGCCGAGACCAAGGTGATGGTCGAGAAGCTGACGGCGGAAGCGAATTTGTAAGAGAGAGAAGGGCGGCGAGCTCCGCTGCGCTCCTTCTCCCCGCTAGCGGGGAGAGGTGAAGAGCAAGCTACATCTCGATATCGAGCGCGACGTCGAGGTTCGGCGACGAATGCGTGATCGCGCCTGACGAGAGATAGTCCACGCCGGTTTCTGCCACCGTCGCGGCGCTCTTGAGTGTGATGCCACCGGAGGCTTCCAGCATCAGCTTGCCTTTGCACATGGCGACCGCCTGCTTCATCGTCGGCGGGTCCATGTTGTCGAGGAGCGCGACGTCGGCAAGACCGACGGCCAGCACTTCCTTCAACTGGTCGAGCGTATCGACCTCGATCTCGATCTTCACCAGATGCCCGGCAGCAGCCTTGGCGCCTTCCAGCACGGCGCGGATGCCGCCCGCGACGGCGATGTGGTTGTCCTTGATGAGGATCGCGTCGTCGAGGCCGAAACGATGATTGTGTCCGCCGCCGCAGCGTACGGCGTATTTTTGCAGCGCGCGCAGGCCCGGCGTCGTCTTGCGGGTTTCACAGATGCGGGCGTTGGTGTGCGAGATCAGCCGCACGAATTCCGCCGTCGCGGTGGCGATGCCGGAGAGGTGCCCTGCGAAATTAAGCGCGACGCGCTCGGCGGACAGGATCGCACGGGCATCGCCTGAGATGGTCATTAGCGCGGTCCTGGCGGCAACCGCCGCGCCATCGCGCGCATGGCCGGTAATCTCAA
>JAPLPD010000055.1 GCA_026400395.1 Alphaproteobacteria bacterium
ACTGCGGTCCGATCCGCTCATCGCCAAGGTCGAGATCGCCGGTCCTGGATTTATCAATCTTGTTCTGAAGCCTGCGGCCTGGGCCGATGCGCTGCATGCCGCTGTCGTTGCCGGTGCGAACTACGGCAAGAGCGCCATGGGCGCGCACAAGAAGATCAACGTCGAATATGTATCGGCCAATCCGACCGGCCCCATGCATATCGGCCATTGCCGTGGCGCCGTATTTGGTGATGCGCTTGCGAACCTGCTTATTTTTGCGGGCTACGACGTTACCCGCGAATACTACATCAACGATGCCGGTGCGCAGGTCGATGTTTTGGCGCGCTCGGCGTTCCTGCGCTATCGCGAGGCGCTCGGTGAAAATATCGGACCGATGCCGGAAGGTCTTTATCCCGGCGACTATCTCCAGGAATGCGGCGCTGAACTTGCGAGCGACTATGGGCAGGCGCTCAAGGAAATGCAGGAAGCCGAATGGCTGCCCATCGTGCGCGAACGCGCCATCAACATGATGATCGCGGAAATCCGCAATGATCTGATGGCGCTCAATGTCGTCCATGACCTGTTTTTCTCCGAGCGTTCGCTGATCGAAGGCGAACCGGAAGAGGTCGTGTTCACCGGCGGGGCCACGGCGGAGGTGATTGTGGTTGCGCCGAAGCCGCCGCCGCCCGATCTGGTTGCCGAGGCCATTGCAAAGCTGCGCGCGCAAGGCGTTGTCTATGAGGGCCGTTTGCCGCCGCCCAAGGGTGCGCCGGTCGAGGACTATGAGGACCGCGAGCAGACACTGTTTCGTTCGACGGATTTCGGCGATGACGTCGATCGGCCGTTGATGAAGTCCGACGGCAGCTACACCTATTTCGCGTCCGACATCGCCTATCACAAGTCGAAGATCGACCGTGGCTTCGCCACCATGATCGACGTCTGGGGCGCCGACCACGGTGGCTATGTCAAACGGATGCAGGCGGCGGTCAAAGCCGTCAGCGATGGCAAGGCTGAACTCGATGTGAAACTCGTGCAGCTCGTGAGGCTGTTGCGTAATGGCGAGCCGATCAAGATGTCGAAGCGGGCCGGTGAGCTCATCCTGTCGCGCGATGTCGTCGCCGAAGTTGGCCGTGACGCCGTGCGCTTCATGATGCTCTATCGCAAGAACGACGCCTTGCTGGACTTCGATCTGGCCAAGGTGATCGAGCAGTCGCGCGACAATGCGGTGTTCTACGTTCAATACGGCCACGCGCGCGGGCAGTCGATTTTCCGCAATGGGCTTGAGGTGCTTCCCGACCTGCCGGCAGATCCCGAGGGCCGCGCCGCCGTGCTGGCGAAGGCGAATCTCGCGCTGCTGGACGACCCGGCTGAACTGGCGCTGATCCGTCGGATCGCGCAGTTCCCCCGCCTGATCGAGGCCGCGGCAGAGGCCCATGAGCCGCACCGGATCGCGTTTTACCTCTATGAATTGGCCTCCGAGCTTCACGGGCAGTACTCTCTAGGGACCAAATCGCCTCATTTACGCTTCATTATCCAGAATGATCCAAAGATGACGGCAGCCCGTCTTGCAATGGTGCAGGGGGTGGTCGGCGTGCTCGCTGCCGGACTGGCGTTACTCGGCGTCAGCGCGCCAGAGGAGATGCGTTGATCGCCGGGCGATCTGCGTTACGGCGAAGATGCTTCGCACGAGTCAGCACACGGGTGGCAACAGCAGCCGATGGCGAACGACCCCATGAGCCGAGCGCCCCGTTTCCCGTTCAGCCGCGGTAATCCGCAGGCGGAGCCGGGAATGCGCGACTATGCTTCGCGGGACCTTCCTCCGCATGCGCCGATGCCTCGCCCGCAGCATGCGTCCGTCAACGATCCCTTGAGCGAACTGGCGCGCCTGATCGGCCAGACCGATCCATTCGGCGAAGCCGCGCGTAGCGCTATTCCGCAGCGCGCCGACCGCGCCGGCGGTTGGCCGGGCAGTCCGCCGCCGCAATACAGCACCGGCTTGCCGCCGCTGATGCCGGAATACCGCGATGATCGCCGTGCGCCGCAGGATCACTACGTCGGCCAGCACGCCGGTCCGGCTTATTCCGATCCGGGCCAGCAGACCTACGATCCGCGTTACGACCAGCAGCCTTACGCCGCGCCGCATGCACAATACGGCCAGGGCCGCGCCGATGCCCCGTACTACGGCGACAACGGCCAACTGATGCAGCAGGACCCATACGCTGCGGACCCTTATGGCTATGAAGAGCGCCGTCCGCGGCGCCGCAGTGGCATGATCATTGTTGCAGCGGTGCTGGGGCTGGCGATGGTCGGCACCGCCGGCGCCTATGCTTACCGGACCATGTTCAACGGCGGCATGTCCGGTCCGCCTCCGCTCATCAAGGCCGATACGGCGCCGAACAAGGTCGTGCCGGCGCAGGCCAGCGCGACGGACATGTCGGGCAAACAGATCTACGATCGCGTCGGCGGCAATGCCGGGCAGGGCGAGCGCGTGGTGTCGCGCGAGGAACAGCCGGTTGACGTGAAAGCCACGGCGACGCGGCCGTCGTATCCGGCCAATTCCGGTCAGCAGATGGCGGCCCAGTTCCCGCCGCCGCCCGGCGCAGGCGCATCCGGCACCTTGCCGCAGACGCCGCCGGTGCAGGTTGGCAGCCAGACCGAGCCACGCAAGGTTAGAACGGTGACGATCAGGCCGGACCAGCAGGGATCGGTGGCTTCCGCTGCGCCGGCGCAGGCAGCGCCACGTGCCACGGCAAATAGTGCCATTAGAACACCGGCTGGCGGCAATGCGCCGCTCTCGCTGACGCC
>JAPLPD010000310.1 GCA_026400395.1 Alphaproteobacteria bacterium
AGATCGCCGAGGCGATGGAGAAGGTCGGTAAGGAAGGCGTGATCACCGTCGAAGAGGCGAAGGGTCTCGAATTCGAGCTCGACGTCGTCGAGGGCATGCAGTTCGACCGCGGCTACATCTCGCCGTACTTCATCACCAACGCCGACAAGATGCGGGTCGAGTTCGAAGACCCCTACATCCTGATCAACGAGAAGAAGCTCTCGGGTCTCCAGGAGCTTCTCCCGCTGCTCGAGGCCGTGGTGCAGACCGGCAAGCCGCTGCTGATCATCGCCGAGGACGTGGAAGGCGAGGCTCTGGCCACGCTCGTCGTCAACAAGCTGCGCGGCGGCCTCAAGGTCGCGGCCGTGAAGGCTCCTGGCTTCGGCGATCGCCGCAAGGCGATGCTGCAGGACATCGCGGTTCTGACCGGTGGTCAGGCGATCAGCGAGGATCTCGGCATCAAGCTCGAGAACGTGACGCTTGCCATGCTCGGCAAGGCCAAGAAGGTGATGATCGACAAGGAAAACTCCACGATCGTCAACGGCGCCGGCAAGAAGGCCGACATCGAAGCCCGCATTGCGCAGATCAAGGCGCAGATCGAAGAGACCACCTCCGACTACGACCGCGAGAAGCTCCAGGAGCGTCTGGCCAAACTCGCGGGCGGCGTTGCGGTGATCAAGGTCGGCGGCGCCACCGAGGTTGAGGTGAAGGAGCGCAAGGATCGCGTTGATGACGCGATGCATGCGACCCGCGCCGCGGTCGAGGAAGGCATCCTGCCGGGCGGCGGCGTCGCCCTGCTCCGTGCCAGCGAAGGCCTGCGCAAGCTGCGCGCCGGCAACGACGATCAGAAGACCGGCATTGAGATCGTCCGCAAGGCGCTCTCGGCTCCGGCCCGTCAGATCGCTCTCAACGCTGGCGAGGATGGCTCGATCATCGTCGGCAAAGTGCTCGAAAACTCCACCTACTCCTTCGGCTTCGACGCACAGAGCGGCGAATACGTGGACATGATGAAGAAGGGCATTATCGACCCGACCAAGGTCGTGCGCGCCGCGCTGCAAAACGCAGCGTCGATCGCAGCCCTGCTAATCACCACCGAGGCGATGGTCGCGGAAATGCCGAAGAAGGCCGGCGCTGGCGGCGGCATGCCGCAGATGCCGGGCGGCGGCGGGATGGACTTCTAAGTCCAATCCGTTCGACCCTAGAAATGCGGAAGGCCCGGGAGCGATCCCGGGCCTTTTGCTTTGCAACGGCGGCGTTTCGTTTCAGAGACCCGCTAAAACGGAAACGACCACAAATGAATTCAGGTGCGCGTTCATCCGGCGTCACCCAGTTCATTGTGGCCGCTTGAGGTGACGAAACTTGATACTCTCCGTCACCACTTACGCAAGTGTATGCCATAGGGATGTGACGCGAGAATGACTCTGAAAACCCATATCCGGATTGGGATCGGCGGCTGGACCTTCGCGCCGTGGCGCGGCGCGTTCTATCCCAAGGGGCTGACGCACGCCAAGGAGCTCGCCTACGCCAGCGAGCGGCTGACCTCAATCGAGGTGAACGGCACGTTCTATCGCTCGCAGACACCGGCGACGTTCCGCAAATGGGCGAGCGAGGTGCCGGACGGCTTCGTCTTTTCGATCAAGGGATCGCGGTTCGTCACCAACCGCCGTGTGCTGAAGGAGGCCGGCGATTCCATCAACCGGTTCCTGGATTCCGGCGTCACCGAACTCGGGCCGAAGCTTGGCCCCCTGCTCTGGCAGTTCGCGCCGTTCAAGAAATTCGATCCCGTCGACTTCGGCGGTTTCCTCGAACTGCTGCCGGCCACGTTCAACGGCCACCACCTGCGCCATGTCGTCGAGGTCCGCCACGACAGCTTCATGTCGCCGGAGTTCATCGCGCTGCTGCGAAGCTTCAACATCGCGGTGGTCTATACCGATCACGCGACCTATCCGAACATCGCCGACGCCACCGCCGATTTCATGTACGCGCGGCTGCAGCAGGGCCAGGATACGATCCCAACCGCCTATCCGCCGAAGCAGATCAACGAATGGGCGGCACGCCTGCAGGCGTGGTCCGAGGGCAAGGCCGCGAAAGACCTCCCCCTCGTCGACGCGAAAGCCAAGCCCAAGGCCACGCCCCGCGACGTGTTCGGCTACGTCATCCACGAGGGCAAGGTCCGGGCGCCGGCAGCCGCGATGGCGCTGATCGAGCGGCTGAACGGATAAGCCGAACGATCCAAACGCGCCGCGGCCCGCGAGACGGGCTGGACAGCGCAACCCCTGCGTTTATAATCTGCGGTTGTGGCCTGGCATTCTGCGCGGGCCACGGGGCCCGGGGGCCTCGATGCGTGGGGGCGTGCGTAGCGTTGCGTTCTGGTTTTTCGCCGCGGCGCTATGCCTTGCGGCGAGCTGCGGCGCGACAATCAAGGTGAGAATCCCGCGACAATCAGGATGAGAATGCGCCGCTGCTGGGGTGACGAAGGGAGGGCGGAGCCCGACCGGAGGCGCCCCAGCAGCGGCGGCGTGCGCCCGTAGGGCCGCGTCTGGC
>JAPLPD010000330.1 GCA_026400395.1 Alphaproteobacteria bacterium
ACATAGGAGTTGAGGTCCGTGAAACGCGGCGTCAGTTGTTGCGCGGCTTGTAGCCGAGGCATTCCATGCGGTCAACGCCTATCGGTCTCAAACACTCTTATATAATCAATAACTTACACGAATGGTATTTTAATACCATTCGCTAAGGCCAACTATCGCGACGGGATTGAGTAGGTCGATGTCACATGGGCGACGGGATCGTCGATGTGTTCCGAACAGATCGTCACCTCGCCGACAGCCAGCCGTTTGCCGAGCTTGAGAAGCCGGCACTCTGCGATCAGGTCGCGCGCTTCCGGCTTGCGCAGAAAATTAATGTTGAGGTTTACCGTAACCGCCAGCGGCACCGGGCCGATGGATGCCAGCACGCCGACGTACATGGCGAAGTCAGCAAGTGCCATCATCGTCGGACCGGAGATCGTCCCACCCGGCCGGATGAACTGCGCCTGGTAGGCCTGCCGGACCCGGCCGCCGCCGTGCCAGACCTCCTCGATGGTGAGCCCGCTGGTGGGGTTGAACACCTGCGGAAATTCATCGGCGAGGTAACGGCTGAGCTGCTCGACGCTCATCTGGGCCGCCTTGACCGACTGAGCCATTCCAAGTCCCCTCACCGTGCCGTACTCGTCCGCCTGCCCAGATCGGATACAATGATCGAATCAAAAGTACAAAATCCGCCGCAAAGGCTGCGATGAAAGTCAAAGTCGCTCAAACTAGCGCCGAACCGGTTCTGCTGCGGGAGAGTTCCGGCCCGGTCGCGGTGCTGACGCTCAACCGTCCGGCGGCGCGCAACAGCCTGTCCGAGGCGCTGCTCGGCTCGCTTGGCAGCGCACTGCGAGATATCGCCAGGGATCGAAGCGTGCGGGCGGTGGTGCTGGCCGCGAACGGGCCGGCGTTCTGTGCCGGTCACGACCTCAAGGAATTGACCTCGCGGCGCGGCGATGCCGACGGCGGACACGGCTACTTCCAGCACATCATGACAACCTGCAGCGCGATGATGCAGCAGGTCGTCGCCCTGCCCCAGCCGGTGATCGCCGCGGTGCAAGGCGTGGCGTCGGCGGCGGGCTGCCAATTGGTGGCAAGCTGCGATCTCGCCATCGCATCCGCCATGGCGGGGTTTGCCACGCCTGGCGTCAACATCGGGCTGTTCTGCTCGACTCCGATGGTGGCGCTGTCGCGCAATATCGCGCGCAAGCACGCCATGGAAATGCTGCTCAAGGGCGGCATCGTCCCGGCGGAGAAGGCCGCGGCGATGGGCCTCGTCAACGAGGTCGTGCCGGCCGGCGAGGAACGCGCCAAGGCGATCGAATGGGGGCTGGCGATCGCGTCGAAATCGTCGCACGTCGTAGGAATCGGCAAGGCCGCATTCTACCGCCAGATCGAACTTCCGCTTGCGCAGGCTTACGATGACGCCTCCCGGGTGATGACCGAGAACATGATGGCGCGCGACGCCGACGAAGGCATCTGCGCCTTTATCGAGAAGCGCGACCCAAGCTGGGAAGACCGCTGATGGTGGCGGCGCGATGAACCACGACAACTATCCGGACTCCTACATCCGCGGCATCCTCAACACCGTGAAGTCGATCGCAATGGTCGGCATCTCGCCGAAGGACAACAGGCCGAGCTATTTCGCCTTCAAATACCTTCTCGAACGCGGCTACCGCATGATCCCGGTCAATCCTAGCCAGACCGGCAACACCATTCTCGGCCAGAAGGTCTACGGCAAGCTCGCCGACATCCCCGAGTCGGTCGATATGGTCGATATCTTCCGCGCCGCGGCGTTCGCGCCTGCGGTCGTTGACGAAGCGTTAGCCATGGCGCCAAAGCCCGCCGTAATCTGGCTGCAACTCGGCGTCCGCAACGACGAAGCGGCCGCCAAAGCCGAAGCCGCCGGCGTCAAGATGGTGATGAACCGCTGCCCGAAGATCGAGTATGGCCGGCTGTCATCGGAGATCGGATGGATTGGTGTGAATTCCCGCACTTTAAGCTCGAAGAGAGCCCCTCTCCTGGGCAAAGGTACGCAGCGGATGTCGCTCAATCGGGGGGCCTTCGCCGGCGGATCGACACACGCTGCGGATCGTGCCGCTGACGAGAACACAGCCAGTGCGGCGCACAATGGCGGCGCCGGAACGAAGCTCTGACATTCGCGTTCTTTGATCGTCGGTGTGTGCGTCTGACGGGGATTGCCGCGCCAACGCGGCTTTGGAGGGATCATGAAGATTCAGATCGCGCTTGCTGCATCGTTCTTTGCCTTGTTGCCCGCGGCGGCTTCTGCTGCTGAAAACCAGGACGAACAGAACGCGTGCATGGGTGATGCGTTCTCGGTCTGCAGTCACGCCATTCCCGACCGCGAAAAGGTCGCTACGTGCCTGGCTTTGAACATCGCGCGCATCTCGGCGCCGTGCCGGACCGTGATGAACCGATACTCGAAGCAGCCCCCGGTGACGCGAGCCAAGATATCCTCGCGCGATTAATCTCTCCGGTGTCGCCTGAGCGAACAAATTTCCGCGCAAACCTGCGGTTTTGAGGATGGCGTTTGCGGATTGCCGCGACAGCCGGCCCTTTGCCTTGACGCTCCCCTGTGGTTCGATACACCACATCCGAACATCTCACAGGACGGGGCACCATGACCGAACGCACACCTGGCTTTGCCACGCTTGCGATCCACGCAGGCGCACAGCCCGATCCGACCACCGGCGCGCGCGCCACGCCGATCTACCAGACCACATCCTTCGTGTTCGATGATGTGGATCACGCGGCTTCGCTGTTTGGTCTGCAGGCGTTCGGCAACATCTATACGCGCATCGGCAATCCCACCAACGCGGTGCTGGAGGAGCGGATCGCCGCGCTCGAAGGCGGCACCGCGGGCCTCGCTGTCGCATCCGGCCACGCCGCGCAGGTGCTGGCGTTCCATTGCCTGATGAAGCCCGGCGACGAGTTCGTCGCATCGAGCAAGCTCTACGGCGGTTCGATCAATCAGTTCAATCACGCGTTCAAGAATTTCGGCTGGAACGTGTCGTGGGCCGACCCCGACGATCTCGGCTCGTTCGAGCGGGCGGTGTCGCCGAAGACCAAGGCGATCTTCATCGAGTCGATCGCCAATCCCGGCGGCGTCATCACCGACATCGAGGCGGTCGCGGGCATCGCGAGGCGCGCCGGCGTGCCGCTCATCGTCGATAACACGCTGGCAACACCTTACCTCTGCAAGCCGATCGATTACGGCGCCGACATCGTCATTCATTCGCTGACGAAATTCCTCGGCGGCCACGGCAATTCGATCGGAGGCATGATCGTCGACGCCGGCACCTTCAACTGGTCGCGCGAGAACCGCTATCCGATGCTGTCGGAGCCGCGCCCGGAATACAACGGCATCGTGCTGCACGAGACGTTCGGCAATTTCGCTTTTGCCATTGCCTGCCGGGTCCTGAGCCTGCGCGACATCGGGCCTGCGCTGTCGCCGTTCAACGCGTTCCTGATCCTAACCGGCGTTGAGACTTTGCCGCTGCGCATGCAGCGCCATTGCGACAATGCCAACGCGGTCGCGCATTGGCTCTCGCAGCACGGCAATGTCGCCTGGGTGAGCTATCCGGGACTGGCCGGCGACCGCTATCACAACCTTGCCAAGAAATACGCATCGAAGGGCGCCGGCTCGGTGTTCACCTTCGGACTCAAGGGCGGCTACGACGCCGGCGCGAAGCTCGTTGCCAACGTCAAACTGTTCTCCCATGTCGCCAACATCGGCGACACACGTTCCCTGATCATCCATCCGGCTTCGACCACGCATCGCCAGCTCTCCGACGCGCAGAAGGTGCAGGCCGGCGCTGGACCCGATGTGGTGCGGCTATCGATCGGACTCGAGGACAAGGAAGATATCATCGCCGATCTCGAACAAGCACTGGCGGCTGAATAATGTCGGACTCAACACGCGTTTCGCTCGCCACCGCCACCCCCGGCGGCGGCTTCCCGTTCTTCGGCGACAACGCCGCGGCTGTCATCAACGAGACCGATCCGTCGCTGCTGGTTGAACCGAAGAACACCAAGGGCAGCGCCGAGAACATCGGGTTGCTCGAAGCCGGCACGATGGACATCGCGCTGGTCGCGGGCGAGCCCGCCTACGAGGCATTCGCCGGCATCGGCCGGGCGCCGACGAAGCTCAAGATCATTCAGGCGATCTACTCCAACCCCGGCATGTTCGCGGTGCGCGGCGACAGCCCAGCGAAGAGCTTGCGCGACCTGATCGGCAAACCGATCGCCTGGGGCACCAAGGCATCGGGGCTGACGCTGCTCGGACGTTATGTGACGGACGGGCTCGGCCTCGATCGCGAGAAGGACTTCGAGCCGCATTATCTGGATAAGGCCGGCGACGGCCCGCTGATGGTGGCCGACGGCCGGGTCGCCGCGCTGTGGGGCGGCGGCATCGGCTGGCCGGGCTTTACCGCGGTGATGCAGGCGGGTGGACGCTTTGTCGGGTTGACCGCCGATGAGGTGGCCAAGGTGAGCGCCAAGCACAATTTCCTGAAGGCGATCACCGTGCCGGCCGGCGCTTATCCGGGGCAGACCGATGCGGTGAATTCGGTCGGATCGTGGTGCTATATCCTGGCGCGCACCGATCTGCCCGACGACATCGCCTACCGTCTCGCCAAGGCAATCCACTACGGCCATGCCGCGCTGGTGAAGCGGGTCGATCAGGGCAAGGAAACCACGCCCCAGAGCACGCTCAATGCCGCGCCCAGCGCCGGCCAGATTCATCCGGGCGTGCAGACCTATCTGCGCGAGATCGGCGTGCTCCGTTAGGTTCGCCGGCCACGCCAATGCAGCCCAAATCTTGCTGCGCCTGGGCAATCATTTTGGACGAGGGGCACCATGATTTCCACACGCCGACGCTTTCTGTTGCTGGCGGCAGGCGCAGCCGCGTTGTCCGCGATCCCGCAGGCCGCCCGCGCGCAGGCCTATCCGGCGCGGCCGATCCACCTGATCGTGCCATTCGCGCCGGCTGGCGCTGCCGACATCATAGCCCGCATTATCGGACCGGCCCTGTCCGAACGGCTCGGCCAGCAGGTCGTCATCGAGAACAAGGCCGGCGCGGGAGGCAATATCGGCACCGAACTCACGGTGCGGTCACCGGGTGACGGCTACACGCTGCTGATGATCGGCGGCTTCAACGCCATCAACACGACGCTCTATGACAAGCTCAGCTTCGTGTTCAGCCGCGACATCGCCCCGGTCGCGAGCATCGCGCGAATGCCGAACGTCATGGAGGTCAATCCGGCGTTTCCGGCGAAAACCGTCCCGGAGTTCATCGCCTACGCCAAGGCCAATCCGGACAAGATCAACTTCGCCTCCGGCGGCACCGGCTCGCCCACCCACATGGTTGGCGAGTTGTTCAAGATGATGACCGGCATCAAAATGGTGCACCTGCCCTACCGCGGCGCCGGGCCGGCGCTGATCGACCTGCTCGGCGGACAGGTCGAAGTCATGTTCGCCACGCTGCCGTCCTCGATCGGCCATATCCGCGGCGGCAAACTGCATCCGCTCGCAGTCACGTTCGCGACGCGCTCGGGCACGCTACCGGACGTTCCCACAAACGGCGAGTTCGTGCCGGGCTATGACGCCGGCGACTGGTACGGCGTCGGCGCGCCGAAGGACACACCGCCCGAGGTTATCGACCGGCTGAATCGGGACATCAACGCGGTCCTCACCGACCCGAAGATGCAGGCTCGGCTGATCGATCTCGGGATGACGCCGCAGATTTCGGCCAAGCCATCGGACTACGCAGCGTTCATCGCCGACGAGACCGAGAAGTGGGCCAAGGTGATCAAGTTTTCCGGCGCCAAGGTCGAATGACCACGACGCAGCTAACCGTTGTTGAGCGTGCTTAGCGCATTGAGGGGCGGCCCCGCCGTCTCCGGCGCGAAACGCTGCGACAGCCGTTCGGCGTGGACGATGGCGATGGTCAGTACGGCGATGCCGGTCACCTGATGCAGCAATGCGAGCGGAAGCGGCGTCTCATGCAGCAGAGTGAGGATACCGACGCCGGCCTGCAACGTCATGGCGCTGGCGAGCGTCAGCGCGCCGGTCAGCACCGCGCCGCCCTGCTTCGCGCGCACGACGTCGGCCAGATGCAGCAGCGCGCCGAACCAGAGCACATACGCCGCCATGCGGTGATTGAACTGCACGGTGAGCGTGTTTTCGAACAGGTTGCGCCACGCGGGGCTTTCGAACCACAGCCGCTCCGCCGCCGGTATCAGCGCCCCGTCGATCCGCGGCCAAGTGTTGAACACAAGGCCGGCGTCAAGGCCTGCCACCAGCGCGCCAAGATAGATCTGAAACAGCACCAGCAGCGCGAGGCCCGTAGCTGTGAATCGCAGACGGCGCGGCAACTGCGCCGGCGCGCATTCGCCCGGTCCTTTCGCGCGAAGGCCCTGCGCGGTCCACAGGATCGCCGCATAGATTGCGCAGGCGAGCGTGAGGTGAAACGCCAGTCGGTACTGCGACACGCTCACCCGCCCGGCAAGGCCCGACGAGACCATCCACCAGCCGACCGCGCCCAGGCCCGCGCCCGCGCAAAACAAGCCCCACAACCGTAGCTTCAAACGCGGCTCAATCCACCCCCGCCAAAGGAAAAACAAGAACGGCAGCAGGAACGCCGCGCCGACGAGCCGAGCCAGCACACGATGGCTCCACTCCCACCAGTAGATTGTCCTGAATTCATCGAGATCCATTCCGCGGTTGAGTTCGCGGTATTGCGGAATCTGCTGGTACTTGCCGAACTCCGCCTGCCACGCCTCCTCCGACAGCGGGGGCAGCACGCCCGTCACCGGTTTCCATTCTACGATCGAAAGCCCGGATTCGGTCAGCCGCGTCGCTCCGCCGACCACAAGCGTTATCACCATCAGCGCGGCGACCGCGGCGAGCCAGGCGCGGACCAGCGGGCGGCGGGCAAAGGCGGGATGCGGTTCGGTCATGCTACTTCAGGATTTGCGGCTTGCAGCCGATGGCTCCGACCATATAGTCCTGCCTCTCGCGCCGCATCAATGGCGCTTTGGCCCAACCATGCCCATTCGCATCCGCAAGCTGATCGGAACTTTCGTACTGTTCGCGCTCGTGATCGTCTGGGCACTGATCGCTATGGCGGTCGCGCAATTCCCACCGATTTTCAACAACCCCTGGATCGCTGCGCTGTATTACGTGGTCGCCGGCATCGGCTGGGTGCTCCCCGCCATGCCGCTGGTGAAATGGATGCTCAAGGACAGCGTCAGGCCACATTGAGCCGGCGGAAGCCATTCCACAGCCCGGTCGCCGCGCCCGACAGCAAGACCTTGGCGTAGCGCGCACGCTGGAAGTTTCCATTCAACGAAATCCGCGGCAACGCCATGAGGTGCTCAGCATGCTGACTGAACACAACGCCCGGCCGCGTCGTCACAGCAGTTTTGAAGCCCAGTTCCCGCGCGATACGGAACTCCCGGGCACCAGCTGCGGAACGATCGCCGACCGGATAGGCCAAATGCGCCAGTCGTGTGCCGAGGGCCGCCTCAATCACATCGCGGCTGGCGGACAACTCGGCGCGGACCGCCTTGTCGTCGAGCTTGGTCAGAATCGGGTGATTGACGGTATGGGCGCCGATCGTAAGCAGCGGATCGGCGGCGAACCTCTCCAGTTCGTCCCATCCCATGCAAAGATCGGCGCAGAACGCAGCCATATCGACGTGGTGACGGGCGCATAATTCGCGAACGGCTTGCCGAAGCTCCGCCTCGGTCTGAAGGCCGCGCAGCCAAACATACAAATAATCGAACACCTCGCGTTTGTCGGTCACGCTGCGGCATTCAAACCAGCGGTCGCGCCCGTCGATCAGGACGCCGATCATTTCGTTCTGCGCCACCACGGCTTCCAGCGCGAGCCACCACAGTTCACCGATCCGGTCGGCAAAGCTCGTTGCGACATAGATCGTGAAAGGCACCTCGTATTTTTTGAGGACCGGATAGGCAAATTCGAAATTGTCGCGATAGCCGTCGTCGAAGGTCACACACACGAAGCGGCGGCGCGGGAAGTCACCGGTCGTCAGCCGCCGATGCATCTCGTCGAGCGAGATCAGATCGACCTTTGAGCGGCGCAGCCGCCTGATCGTGCCCTCGAAGAAGCGCGGCGTCACTTCGAGCAGACGGTTGGGCTGGAAGCGGTCGAAACGCTGTGGCCTGACGTGGTGCAGCATCAGGTTCGGGGATGTCCCGTCCGTTGTTGAACTTGGCTGGACGAGCGTTGCCTGTTGATGATGCTATGCGGCTTTTAGATCGTCCTCAAGTTTCTGTTCGGTCGTGTGCTTGGCATGATGTGCAATTAGCGCGGCTTTGAGTATTG
>JAPLPD010000159.1 GCA_026400395.1 Alphaproteobacteria bacterium
GCGGATGTGGATAACGAGGGGCGACGCTACCGCTGTGAAGGCGCGCGACCCCCCTCGTTACCCACAAACGCTCAGCCCCATCCAAAAGGGGACATTCTCATTGTGCGGAACGAGGGGACATTCTCATTGTGCGTTGACACGTGCCGCGCACGCGCCGCGCCCCCAGAAACCGCCGCATTGCGAAAGCCTGTTGAAAACGCAACGTTTTCAGTCGTTTGCCCGGCCTCGTCGGGGCGGCAGGAACCGCGGCGGCCGGGCCTTCGTTGCCATCGGCTCGGGTGCTAGATTTAGGCCCGGCAAGAATCGCTTTGGAGACGCAAAAAATGGCCCGCGCCGCTGTTGTGATGCTGATGATCGCGGGGGCTGTTTTCGGGCAGCTTTCCAGCGCCACGGCCCAAACCGCTCCCGCCCCGTCTGAAAGCGCCCCCGCCACCGATGATGGCCGCTACACCTTCCATCGCATCGGTGACGTCTTCGTCCGTCTCGATTCGCGCACCGGCCAGGTCTCGCAATGCGGCTGGAGCCCGACCGGCTGGTCCTGCAAGACAGTGCCGGACGAACGCGCCGCATTGGAAAACGAGATCGGCCGGCTGCAGCGCGACAACTCCGAACTGAAGAAGTCGCTACTGTCGCGCGGCCTTGAGTTGCCGAGCGGCGTCGTCGCCGAGGCGCCCGCGGCGGCGCCGGTTCCGCCGGCCAATAACCCGGACCCATCGGCCCGGGAACCGAAAATGCCGAGCGACCTCGAACTCGATCGCACGGTTTCGTTCATGAAGAACGTCTGGCGCCGGCTGGTCGACATGATGGTCGATCTGCAGCGGGATATTCAGAAGAAAAGCTGACAGGAGTATCGCCGTGACCGGCCGCCTGTCGGCGATCCGCACCGCCGCGCCGCAACTGCTGGCGAGCGCGGACCTTTCCATCGAAACACCCGGCGAAGGCTTCAGCGAAATCACGCGGCAGGCCGCGCAATTCGTCGAGCAGAGCGGGGCGGGGGACGGTCTGCTGCTGCTGTTTCTTCGGCATACATCGGCGTCGCTGGTGATCCAGGAAAATGCAGATCCCGACGTGCAGACCGATCTGGTCATCGCGCTGCACAGGCTTGCGCCCGCCGACGGGCCCTGGGTGCATACGGTGGAGGGGCCGGACGACATGCCGGGTCATATCAAGACCATGCTGACCGGCGTTTCGCTGCATGTGCCGGTGCGCGGCGGGACGCTGGCGCTCGGCACTTGGCAGGGCATCTATCTGGTCGAGCACCGGGCGCGTCCGCACCGCCGCGAGGTGATCCTGCAGTTCATCGGCAGCCGGCGATAGAGCGGCCCGCGGAAACATGAGGCATCGCCGCGTGCATTGCGCGCCCCAAGTATTGTAGATTTGGCCCATGAGCGAGCCCAGCTATCGCCTTGTCATTGCCGACGACCATCCGCTGTTCCGCGGTGCGTTGCGCGAAGCCGTGACCGGGCTGATCGCGCGCGCCGATATTGCCGAGGCCGGCACCTTCGAGGAGGTGCCGAAGCTGATCGACAAGGGCGGCGATGTCGATCTCGTGCTGCTCGATCTGACCATGCCCGGCGCACGCGGCTTTTCCGGGCTGATGTATCTGCGCGCGCAATATCCCAGCGTGCCGGTGGTGGTGGTGTCGGCCAACGACGATCCGGCGGTGATCTGGCGCTGCATGGATTTCGGCGCCTCCGGCTTTATTCCGAAGACGCTCGGCATCGAGCAGATGCGCGAGGCCATCAAGCGCGTGCTCGGCGGCGGGGTGTGGACGCCGCCCGACGTCGATCTGGCCGGCGGCGCCGACGCCGAGACCGCGGCGCTGATGGGCCGGCTCGCAACCCTGACGCCGCAGCAGGTGCGGGTGCTGATGATGCTGTCGGAGGGCATGCTCAACAAGCAGATCGCCTACGAGCTTTCGGTGTCGGAGGCGACGGTGAAGGCGCATGTCTCGGCGATCCTGCAGAAGCTCGGCGTCGACAGCCGGACCCAGGCGGTGATCGCCGCCGCCAAGATCGAGCTCGGGCACTGGCCGCAGTCGGCGGCGCAAAACTAAACGGGAGCGGAACTCGGCTTATTCCGCCGCCGCGACCCGTTGAGTGCGCCATTGCGCCATAAGCGCGCGGAGCGCGGCGGGCTTGAGCGGTTTGCTCAGCACCTGGATGTCCTGCGCGCGGGCCTCGTCGCGCACCAGCGGTGAGCGGTCGGCGGTGATCAGGATCGCCGGCAACTCGGCGCCGAAGCGGCGGCGCAGTTCCGCGATGGCCTCGATGCCATTGCCATTGTCGAGATGGTAGTCGACGAGCAGGCCGTTCGGCGCCACTTGTGTCTCCGCGATGGCCGCGATGGCGGTTGCGAGATCCGGAGCCTTCAGCACCCGGCAGCCCCAGCCGCCGAGCAGCGTATCCATACCGTCCAGCACCTTCGGCTCGTTGTCGATGCACAGCACCGACGTGCCGAGCAAGCGGCTGCGGTCGACCGCATCCAGATCGCGCGGGGGGGTTTGGACCGAAGGCGCGTCGGTCGACAGCGGCACCTCGACCGAGAAGCGCGATCCCCGCTGGGGCATCGAACGCAGGTCGACCTGGTGTTTGAGCACGCGTCCGATGCGTTCGACGATGGACAGTCCGAGGCCGAGCCCGCGCGCCACCTTGGCGCCCTCGTCGAGGCGCTGGAATTCCTGGAATATGATGCGCCGCTTCGACAACGGAATACCGATGCCGGTGTCGTACAAGTCAATCCGCAGATTGCCGCCTCGGCGCCGGCAGCCGACCAGAACGCCGCCCTTCGGTGTGTACTTGATCGCGTTGGAAACCAGGTTCTGCAGCAGCCGGCGCAGCAGCCGCCGGTCGGAGTGCACGGCGAGCGAGCAGGGCGCGAACTTCAGGGCGAGCCCCTTCTCGCGCGCCAGCGGGGCGAATTCGACCTCGAGCTGCCGCAGCAGCTCATCGATCCGGAAGCTGTTCAACTCCGGCCGCATGGCGCCGCTGTCCAGCCGCGAAATGTCGAGCAGCGCGCCGAAAATCTCCTCGACCGCCTCGAGCGACGCATCGACGTTGCCGATCAATCCGGCGTCTTCGCCGCCCTCCTGGCGTTCCAGCAGCGACGTGACGTAGAGGCGCGCGGCGTTCAGCGGCTGCGAAATATCGTGGCTGGCGGCGGCGAGGAACCGGGTCTTGGAAATGTTGGCCTCGTCGGCGTCGGCCTTGGCGCGCCCGAGTTCGGCGTTCAGCCGGGTCAGTTCGGTGGTGCGTTCGCGCACGCGCATTTCCAGCGTCGCGTTGGACCGCTCCAGCGCTTCGGCCGCGGCGACGCTCGGCGTGATATCGGTCGCGGTGGTGACGATGCCGCCGTCCGGCATGCGGTTGGTGCGCACCTCCACGACCAGCTCGCGGTCGGGAAAC
This sequence comes from Alphaproteobacteria bacterium, assembly GCA_026400395.1. Lineage (GTDB taxonomy): Bacteria > Pseudomonadota > Alphaproteobacteria > Rhizobiales > Xanthobacteraceae > Z2-YC6860. The sequence goes on from JAPLPD010000159.1 coordinate 3,405, forward strand.
CGCTTGAGATAGGGCTCGCTCTCCGACACGTAGTGATCGAGTCGTTCGCGCACCAGCGCATCGACCGGGCCTGGGCCGAGCGCCCCTTGCTCGGCGTTGTGGCGAACGATCTCTTCCAGCGTGATGCCGACGCGAGTGAGTTCCGGCGGCAGGTCGAGAATTTCGCCGAACTGGCGATTCCAGCAGACCAGCCGCAGATCCTTGTCATAGACGGCGATGCCCTGGCGAACGTGGTCGAGGGCGGTCTGCAGGATTTCGCGGTTGTAGTGGATGACGGCGTTGGCATCGTCGAGCAGCTTGAGGGCGGCCTTGGTCGATACCGAGCGCTTGCGCAGCAGCAGCGACAGCACGAGCCGCGATGAAGCCGCTCCGATCGCCGAGGCCAACTGGTGCTCGGCGTAGCGCAAAAGCTCGAAGTCGGCTTCGGCGTCGGGCTGCAGGCTGATGCTTTTGGTCTCGGCAAAGCTCGCTAAGGAGGAGCGCGTGCGCTCCTCGCCGAGATATCGGGCGACCGTCGAAGTCAGTTCGTCGACGGTCACCGACGAGCGCCACAGCCGGAAGCTCGGCGTCATCGGTGCGAGCCGCGTCGGCACGAACACGTCGGCCTGCATGCGTTCGATCGCGGTCGGCGTGCGCCGGGTCGAGAAGCCGATGGTGGCGAGAATGTTCAGCGCGAGGCTCCAGATCACGCCGTGAACCAACGCCGGCAACTCCACCCCGAACAGATGCTGGGGCCGCAGCGCATCGAAGCCCCACGGACCCTCGGCCAGGAAGGCTGAGTCAGTGAAGGTCGGCAGCAGCAGCGTGTAGGCCCAGGTCAGGATGCCGACGGTCATGCCGGCGATGGCGCCGCGCGCGGTGGCGTTGCGCCAGATCAGGCCGATGAAAAAGGTCGGGGCAAGCTGTGCAATCGCCGCGAACGCCAGAATGCCGATGGCGGCAAGCTGGGTGTCTCCGGCAAAGCGGTAATACATGTAGGCAAACAGCAGGATGGCAAAAATCGCGATCCGCCGCACGGTGAGCAGCAGGGAGCCGACGTCCTCGCGGCCGGTGATCAGCGTCTCGCGCCGCTGCAGCACCCAGGGCACGATAATGTCGTTCGACACCATGATGGCGAGCGCGACCGTCTCCACGATCACCATCGCGGTGGCGGCGGACAGGCCGCCGACGAACGCGGCGATGGTGAAGAAGCTCGATCCGGCCTGCAGCGGCAACGCCAGCACGAACATGTCGCCGTCCACCGTACCGGCGGGGAAGGTCATCAGCCCGGCGATCGCGATCGGCACGACGAACAGGTTGATCAGGACAAGGTAGATCGGGAACATCCACCGCGCGCGCTTGATTTCGCGCTCGTCGTTATTCTCGACCACCGCGACGTGAAACTGCCGCGGCAGCAGCAGGATCGCGAAGAACGACAGCAGCGTGCTCGCCAGCAATGTGCCCAGCGGCGGTTCGCGGGTCAGCACCGAGGCGGCGAGCGGCGAGTTCATTGCCTTGCCGAACAGGGCGACCGGGCCGTCGAACATCCAGAAGGTGACGAAGATGCCGACCGCGAGGAAGGACAACAGCTTGACGATGGATTCCGCGGCGACCGCGAGCATCAAACCGTCCTGGTGCTCGGTGGCGTCGATGTGACGGGTGCCGAACAACACCGCGAACAGCGCCATCGACAGCGCGACATAGAGCGCCATGTCGCCGAGCAGCGGCCGCCCTGTGTCGGCCATCGGCATGGTGTGCGCGATGATGGTCTCCAGCGAGAACGAGACCGCTTTGAGTTGCAGCGCGATGTAAGGGACGGTGCCGATGATCGCGATCAGCGCGACCGTCGCTGCGACGGCCTGGCTCTTGCCGTAGCGAGCCGCGATGAAATCGGCGATCGAGGTGATGTTCTGCGCCTTGGCGAGTCGAACCACGCGCGCGATCATCGGCGCGAACAGGCCGATCATCAGCACCGGGCCCACATAGATGGCGAGAAATTCGTAGCCGCTGCGCGAGGCCGAGCCGACCGAGCCGAAGAACGTCCACGAGGTGCAGTAGATCGCCAGCGACAGCGGGTAGATCAGAAGCCGGGCGCGGCCGTCACGGCCCAGTCGGCGGACGCGGTCGCCGTAGCTCGCCACCAGGAACAGAAGCCCGATGTAGCCCAGCGCAACCGCGATGACGACCCAGCCTTGCAGCATGGTGTCTCCGACCGGGCCTTTGCCGCGCCGAGGCGCTTGTGAGCCCATCCCCCTGAGGCTCAATCACCACAGAATCCGCAGCCTTGTCCACCGCTCGCCGCCGAGACTAAAGTGGCACAGCCGCAGAGGCTCAATTCAACCGGGGGCTGCCATGCTAAGGAAATTCCAGGACTTCGCCATCAAGGGCAACGCATTCGATCTCGCGGTCGGCGTGATCATCGGCGCTGCCTTCGGCAGCATCGTGGCATCCCTGGTGGGCGATATCTTCATGCCGATCGTCGGCGCGCTCACCGGCGGTCTTGATTTCAGCAACTACTTCGTCGGCCTGTCGAGCAAGGTCACTGCCGACACGCTGGCCGAGGCGAAGAAGCAGGGCGCTGTGCTGGCGTGGGGTAGCTTCCTCACCATCGTCATCAACTTCCTCATCGTCGCGTGGGTGATGTTCGGAGTGGTCAACACGATCCAGCGCCTCCGCCAGAAGGAAGAAGCGAAGCCCGCGCCCGCGCCGGCGACGCCGCGTCAGGAGATTTTGCTGCAGGAAATCCGCGATCTGCTGGCCAAGCGCTAGCGAGACGCCGTAAATTTTCCCGGCGCGGACAGCCGTCGCGGCAGGTCATCCGACGCGTGCTTTCCGCCGCCCAAGGGCGGCACACGCCGGGCGTTGCAATTCTCAGTCGGACTGAAAACTTGACTACGCATATTGGCGCGGATGCCGGATCGGTTCGGGCGTTGTCGGATGGCTGAGCAGCACGGCGAACTGCTCACCCGCCGCGAACGCGAGGTGCTGAACCAGATCGTTGCCGGCGCTTCCAACAAGGAGGCCGGCCGCGTGCTCGGAATCAGTCCGCGCACCATCGAAGTGCATCGGTCGCGCATCTTGGGAAAGCTGGGGGCCCGCAACGCCGTTGATCTGGTGCGGATTGTGCTGAGCCTCCGCGCCAACCTTTAGACCCGGCGGTTTGACGGGGCGGGTCCGGCGCGGCATTGATCGGGGCGATGGCGTCCACCCCGATTCCGACGAAAAGCGAGTGGTTGCGCGCCGCCGAGACGCTTGCGATCGCGGCGGTGGGCGGCCTCGCGATGAACGCGATGGGGTTTCCCGCCGGTCTGGTCACCGGCTCGCTGCTCAGCGTGGCGGCCGCCGCGCTCTGCAAGCGTCCGGTGCATGTTCCGGTGCCGCTGTCGCGCGTCATCTCGGTCCTGGTCGGCATTTCGCTCGGCGCGGTGGTGTCACCCGAAACGCTGAAGGGCCTGGCGGCCTTTCCGCTGGGCGTGCTGGTGCTGGCGATCTCGACTCTTGGCATGATCGCCGCGACCAGCTTCTACCTGCGGCGGGTGCATGGCTGGGACGCCCAGTCGGCGCTGTTCGGCGCTAGCCCCGGCGCGCTCGCCCAGGTGATGATCCTGTCGGCGGAGTACAAGGCCGATTTGCGGGCCATTGCGATCGTGCAGACCATGCGCGTGATGGCGCTGACGCTCGGCATCCCGGCCGTGCTCGCCTATTTCGGGCTCACCGCGCAAGGCGGGCTGATGGACCGCTTCGCCGCGTCCGGTCCTCCGGCGCTTCCGGAACTCGCCATCCTCATTGTGTTCTCTACGGTCTGCGCCCTGCTGGTCTTCAAGCTGCGGCTGCCGGGCGGATTGATGTTCGGCGCCATGTTGGGATCGGCGATCCTGCACGGCACCGGTTTGATCCAAGCACTGCTGCCGTGGTGGGTGGTCTATGCGGCGGTCATCGCGATCGGCTCGGTCACCGGTTCGCGGTTCGCCAACACCGATCCGTACACGCTGTTGCGCTTTCTCGGCGCGGCGCTGGGCTCGTTCGCGGTGGCGATGGTGGTGGCGGGGCTATCGGTGCTGGCGTTGACCATGCTGATGGCGGTGCGGCCCGCCGACGCGGTGGTCGCCTTCGCGCCCGGCGCCCAGGACACCATGATGGTTCTGGCGCTCGCGCTGCACCTCGACCCGGTGTTCGTCGGCGCGATGCACGTATCGCGGTTCCTGCTGGTGTCGATCCTGGTGCCGGTGCTGGCGCAACGGATCAGGCGCGGGCGGACGGAGGCCGACGGCGCGAATCCGCCAGCCGCGCCGCGGCCTGTCATCGAGGACAAGTCTCCAGACAGCTAGGTTTATTCGGCGGCGAGCGGGTGCTGCTTCAGAGGCAGCCCCAGACCATGCCAGACCTCGACCAGAGCCTCGGCCAGCGCGTCGATCAGCACATCGTCGTGATACGGCGATGGCGCGATGCGAAGCCGCTCAGTGCCCTTCGGCACGGTCGGATAGTTGATCGGCTGGATGTAGATGCCGTGCTCGGATAGCAGCAGATCGCTCGCGGCCTTGCACTTCTCCGGGTCGCCGACCATCACCGGCACAATGTGCGTCGGGGAATCCATCACCGGCAGGCCAGCGGCGGTGAGCACCGCCTTAACGCGCGCGGCGCGCTCCTGGTGGCGCTCGCGCTCCCAGGTCGAGGTCTTGAGATGCTTGATCGCCGCGACCGTCGCGGCGCAGACCGCGGGCGGCAGCGCGGTGGTGAAGATGAAGCCCGGCGCGTAGGAGCGAACGGCGTCGCAGATCGCCGCGCTCGCCGCGATATAGCCGCCGAGCGAACCGAACGCCTTGCCGAGCGTGCCTTCGATCACATCGATGCGATGCATGGCGCCCTCGCGCTCGGCGACACCGCCGCCGCGCGGTCCGTACATGCCGACCGCGTGCACCTCGTCGATATAAGTCATCGCATTGTAGCGTTCCGCCAAATCGCAGATCGCGGTGATGGGCGCGATGTCGCCATCCATCGAATAGATGCTCTCGAAGGCGATCAGCTTCGGCCGGTCGCCGGCGGCCTTCAGCAGCTCTTCAAGATGGGCGAGATCGTTGTGGCGGAAAATCTGCTTGTCGCATCCGGCCTGGCGGATGCCTTCGATCATCGAATTGTGGTTGTAGGCGTCCGACAGGATCAGGCAGTTCGGGATAAGGCGGGCGATGGTCGGGATGCCGGTCTGGTTCGAGACGTAGCCCGAGGTGAACACCAGCGCGCCGGCCTTGCCGTGCAGGTCGGCGAGTTCGCGCTCAAGCTCGACCAGCGGATGGTTGGTGCCGGCGATGTTGCGGGTGCCGCCCGCGCCGGTGCCCATGCGGGTCGCCGTCTCGACCATGGCGCCGATCACCTTCGGGTGCTGGCCCATGCCGAGGTAGTCGTTGGAGCACCAGATCACCACTTCGCGCGGACCGGCGGGTGCGTGCCAGAGGGCGTGGGGAAAGCGGCCGGCGATGCGCTCGAGATCGGCAAAAACCCGATACCGCCGCTCGTCCCGCAACCGGTTCAGGGCGTCGGCAAAGAACGCATCGTATTTCATGGGAATTCCACGCCTCTACAGCCGATTTTTGGCTCTTTGACTGTACCCCGTCGGACTATTTAGAAGCCTTCCATGCTTGTTGTCGAGCCGTATTTGCCCGGGGACGGGATCGTTCCGGATCCGTGGGAACAAGTCGTGGCGGTGTTGCCCTGGCTCGGCGCGCCGCCGCATAATGTGCCCCAGTCTGGAGAACTTGCCCATGCACAAGGTGTCCATTTCGCAATCGGTGATCGACCGTGTGGTGGCCCGGCGCGGCCGCGAACACATTTTCGACGATCTGACGCCGGCGAAGACCGCGCTGGTCGTGGTCGACATGCAGAACGGCTTCATGCTGCCCGAGGTGGCGCATGCCCCCTGCGCCGAAGCCTTTGAAATCGTCCCTAACATTAACCGGCTGGCGCGCGCGGTGCGCGACACCGGCGGCATGGTGATCTGGATACAGACCGCCTTCACCGACGAGACGCTCGAGAGCTGGTCGACGCTCTACGGGATGGTCGGGCCGAAAGGCGCCGAGAAGCGGCGGCGGTCGTTGTCGGTCGGCGGCAAGGGTTACGAGCTGTTCGCCGGCCTCAAGGTCGAGCCGGCCGACCTGATCGTCGAAAAGATGCGCTACAGCGCGTTTATCCAGGGCTCGTCGAACATCGAGGAGGTGTTGCGCAGCCGCGGCCTCGATACGCTGCTGATCACCGGCACGGTGACGAATGTGTGCTGCGAGTCGACCGCGCGCGACGCCATGATGCGGAACTTCAAGACCGTGATGATCACCGACGGCAACGCCGCGAACACCGACGAAGACCACAACGCCGCGCTCGGAAACTTCTATCTGACCTTCGGCGACATCATGTCGACCGACTTCGCCATCGGCTGCCTGACCCGAAACGCGGCCAAGGGCCTCGCCGCGGCGGAGTAGCCGCCGGGCCATCGCGAGGGCCGGTGGCCTGGAACGATGGTGCTGCCGCTCAGGATTGAACTGAGGACCTCTCCATTACCAATGGAGTGCTCTACCACTGAGCTACGGCAGCCAAGGCTGGCAGCGAATATCCGATCGTTGACCGGATGTCGAGCCATCCGAGCCCGGCTTGATGAATGTCAGGGCGCGCCCTATCGATTGGGCATGGCGAGCGGCGAGCAGGGGCGAAACGGCGGCCAATCCGGTGTGCGCAGGGGCGATGCGGCGCGCGCCGAGCGGTTGCGCAAGGCGTTGCGCGAGAATCTCCGGCGCCGGAAGGTGCAGGCCAAGGATCGGTCCACGGAGCGGTCCAAGGAAATAGGCCGATAGTCCTTCAGTTGGAGGCCGGCGCAGGGGTGGGTTGATGGATCGCATACGTATTGTCGGGGGCCGCCCGCTCAACGGCACGATCCCGATTTCCGGCGCCAAGAACGCCACGCTGCCGCTGATGATCGCCAGCATGCTGACGGATCAGACCCTGATCCTCGACAACGTGCCGCGTCTGGCCGACGTCAACCTGCTCCAGCGCATCCTCTCGAACCATGGCGTCGACATGATGGTGCCCGGCAAGCGGCCGGGCGAGTCGCAGGACTTCGGCCACACGATCCACATCGTGGCTTCGCGCATCGTCGATACTACGGCGCCCTACGATCTCGTCTCCAAGATGCGCGCGAGCTTCTGGGTGATCGCGCCGCTGCTCGCCCGCATGGGCGAGGCCAAGGTTTCGCTCCCGGGCGGCTGCGCCATCGGTACGCGGCCGGTCGATCTGCTCATCATGGCGATGGAAAAGCTCGGCGCCAAGATCGAGATCGACGGCGGTTATGTCATCGCCCGAGCCAAGGACGGGCTGAAGGGCGGCGAGATCAAGTTCCCCAAGGTGACGGTGAGCGGCACCCACACTGCTTTGATGGCGGCGGTGTTGGCGCATGGCACCACTGTGATCGACAACGCCGCCCAGGAGCCGGAGATCGGCGACGTCGCCGATTGCCTCAACAAGATGGGCGCGCGCATTTCCGGCGTCGGCACCTCGCGGCTGATCGTCGAGGGTGTGACGCGGCTTGGCGGCGCGCGGCACCGCGTGCTGCCCGATCGCATCGAGACCGGCACTTATGCGATGGCGGTGGCGATGACCGGCGGCGATGTGCTGCTGGAGGGCGCGCGGCCGGAGCTTTTGCAAAGCGCACTCGATGTCATCAAACAGACCGGTGCCGAGATCACCGCGACCAACGATGGCATCCGTGTCAAGCGCAACGGCTCGGGCATCATGCCGGTCGATGTGAGCACCGCGCCGTTTCCGGAGTTTCCGACCGACCTTCAGGCGCAGTTCATGGCGCTGATGACCAAGGCCAAGGGCACCTCGCGAATAACCGAGACGATTTTCGAAAACCGCTTCATGCATGTGCAGGAGCTGGCGCGGCTCGGCGCGCGCATCAGTCTCGATGGCGAGACGGCGACCGTCGAAGGCGTCGAACGGCTGAAGGGCGCGCCGGTGATGGCCACCGATCTTCGCGCATCGGTGTCGCTGGTGATCGCGGCGCTGGCGGCCGAAGGCGAGACCATGGTCAGCCGCGTCTATCATCTCGATCGCGGTTTCGAACGGCTCGAGGACAAGCTCAGTGGCTGCGGAGCCGCGGTGCAGCGCGTCAGCGAATAGCCTGTGCGCGCGCGGGCCGCAGCCATCGTTCTGATCGCATTGGCCACGGCCGCCGACGCGGAGCCCGCGCTTCAATGCAGCGGCGCGCAGAAGCCCTGGGTGGTGGCCGATCTGCTGTTTGGGCGCACCCGGGTGAGCGAGGCGCGCTGGTCGCGGTTTCTCGCCGACGAAGTCACGCCGCGGTTTCCCGATGGCTTCACTGTTGTCGATGCGCGGGGCCAATGGCGCGCACCGGGCAGCACCAGGATTTCCAGGGAGCGCAGCAAGGTTCTAACCATCGCCATGCCGCGGAATCCCGAAAATGACGGGCGGCTTCAAAGCATCGTCGAGCGTTACAAAACCCTCTTCAAACAGCAGTCGGTCGGGCTGATCGTGCGGCCGGCCTGCGTGTCATTCTAGCGGTTGCAAGCCTTGTACGCGGCACGTGCCGTTCCTACCTTCGGTCCAGCAATCGAACACGAAGGCCGGGCCATGGACCGTCTCAAGCTCCTCGCGCTTGATCAGGAAGACGTCGAGGTTTTGTCGGCGCATTTGCAGGACGCGGTGGTCAAGACCGCTGACATCCGCTGGCGCCCCGCCGAACAGCGTGTGGTGGTCGCGCTCAACCGCTTCGATTGGGCGGCGGCCAACTGCGCGGCCCCGGAATTCTGCCGCCGCCGCGCGGCGTTGCGCTTCGAACGGGTCACCTCCTGCAAATGCCGGGATATCAGCGCCGTCGACAAGGATCAGGTGCTGAACCTGCTGGCGGTGGTGTTCGAGGCGACCGATCAGCCCGCCGGCGTGGTGACACTGACGTTTTCCGGCGGCGGGACGCTCCGGCTTGAGGTCGAGTGTCTGGAGGGCGAACTGGCCGATCTCGGGCCGGTCTGGGTTACCGAGTGCTGTCCGGAGCATCGCGTCGAAGGCGATAAGGGCGGCCAGGCGGTCGAGGCATCCAAACAGGGTTGACGCGCTTCCCGGCGCGGGCCATTGACCGGTGAAACCGGGACTTCTCCCGGCCGGACAGTGCGCGATGCCGATACGCCTCGACAGCCGATCCGCGGACTTTCCGGCGCATTTTGCCGAGCTTCTGGCCACCAAACGCGAGGTGTCCGAGGACGTCGATCAGGCGGTCCGCGCCATAATCGCGGACGTCCGTAAGAACGGCGACCGCGCGCTGATCGAGTTCAGCCGCAAATTCGACCGCATCGATCTGGAAAAGGTCGGCCTGCGCGTGACCGCCGCCGAACTCGACGCCGCCGCCGGCGCTTGCGACAAGCGCGCGCTCGATGCACTCGCGCTCGCGCGCGAACGGATCGCCGCCTATCACCAGCGTCAGAAGCCGTCCGACGACCGCTTTGTCGATGCGCTTGGCGTGGAGCTTGGCCACCGCTGGAGCGCGATCGAGGCTGTCGGCCTCTATGTGCCGGGCGGCACGGCGGCCTATCCGTCGTCGGTGCTGATGAACGCGGTGCCGGCCAAGGTGGCGGGCGTCCCGCGCGTCGTGATGGTGGTGCCGGCGCCGGACGGAAAATTGAACCCGCTGGTGCTTGCGGCGGCCAAGCTCGCCGGTGTCGATGAGGTCTATCGCATCGGCGGAGCGCAGGCGGTGGCGGCGCTGGCCTACGGCACCGCGGCCATCAAGCCGGTCAGCAAGATCGTCGGTCCTGGCAACGCCTATGTGGCGGCGGCCAAGCGCGTGGTGTTCGGCACCGTCGGCATCGACATGATCGCGGGGCCGTCCGAGGTGCTGATCCTCGCCGACGACAGCGGCAATCCCGACTGGATCGCGGCCGATCTGCTGGCGCAAGCCGAGCACGACACCGCCGCGCAATCGATTCTCATCACCGATGACGCGGGCCTCGCGGAGGCGGTCGAACGGGCGGTGACTGCGCAACTGACCACGCTGGCGCGCGCCGAAGTCGCCCGCGCGTCGTGGCGCGATTTCGGCGCGATCATCCTGGTGCGCAGCCTCGACGACGCGGTGCCGCTGGTCGATGCGCTGGCGCCGGAGCATCTGGAGATCGAGACCGCCGATCCCGAGCGGCTCTCGGCGAAGATTCGCAACGCCGGCGCAATTTTCCTTGGCGCGCACACGCCAGAGGCGATCGGCGATTATGTTGCGGGTTCCAACCATGTGCTCCCGACCGCGCGCTCCGCGCGTTTCTCATCGGGTCTCGGGGTGCTCGATTTCATGAAGCGCACGTCGATCCTCAAGTGCGGCCCGGAACAGCTCGCGGCGCTTGGTCCGTCGGCCATTGCGCTCGGCGAGGCCGAAGGGCTCGGTGCCCACGCGCGCTCGGTCGCGATCCGCCTCAACCGGCGATGACGCCCGCGAAGAAAAAAGACAAGAGCCGGCTCGTCGCGGTGACGTTCGACGAGGGTTCGATCGGCCGCTCCAGCTCCGACATCGAACACGAGCGGGCCACCGCGATCTACGATCTGCTTGAGGAAAATTCGTTTGCGCCGGTCGGTCATGAGGGCGGGCCTTATGCGCTGCAGATCGGCATCAAAGAGAACCGGCTGGTGCTCGATATCCGGCGCGAGGACGGCAAGCCGGTAATCGCGCATCTGCTCTCGCTCTCGCCGTTCAAAGGCATCGTCAAAGACTATTTCATGATCTGCGACAGCTACTACGCGGCTATTCGCACCGCCACGCCCGACAAGATCGAGGCGATCGACATGGGCCGGCGCGGATTGCACGACGAGGGCTCGCGCATTCTCCAGGAAGCGATCAAGCGCAAGGTGAAGGTCGATTTCGACACCGCGCGCCGCCTGTTCACTCTGATCTGCGTGCTGCACTGGAAGGGCTGATCTTCTATGTCAGAGGGCAGCGCAAGGCCGCAGGCGGTGCTGTTCGCGTGCGGCCTCAATTCGGTGCGCTCGCCGATGGCGGCGGGCCTGTTCAAGCGGTTCTTCGGCAGCGCCTTCTATGTTTCGTCGGCCGGCGTTCGCAAGGACGAACTCGATCCCTTCGCGGTCGCCGTGCTGGATGAGATCGGCGTCGATATCTCGCGGCATCGGCCGATGACGTTCGACGAGCTCGAGGACTGGGAAGGGCTGAATTTCGACCTCATCGTCACGCTGGCGCCGGAGGCGCATCACAAGGCGCTGGACCTGACCCGCACCATCGCCGCCGAGGTCGAATACTGGCCGACACCCGATCCGACCGCGATCGAGGGCACAAGGGAGCAGCGCCTGGCGGCCTATCGGCAGGTGCGCGACCAGTTGGCCGAGCGGATCAAGGCGCGGTTCGGCTGGCGGGCTGGCGGCGCTAATGTGTAGCGCGGTTGTGAAATCCCGTCGTTTCCGCTAGCAAGCCTTTCGCAGAGGCAAATCACGCAGCGATGATCGTCGGCCGACCCAAACTGGTGCTTGCATCCGGCTCGCCGCGCCGGCTCACCCTGATCAACCAGATCGGCATTGAGCCCGACGCGCTGCGTCCGTCCGACATCGACGAGATGCCGCTGCGGGGCGAACTGCCGCGTGCTTGCGCCAACCGCCTCGCGCGCGGCAAGGCCGAAGCTGCGCTCGCCGCGATCAAGATCGACGACGAACTGAACGGCTCCTACATCCTCGCCGCCGACACGGTGGTGGCGGTCGGCCGCCGCATCCTGCCGAAGGCGGACCTGCTCGACGAGGCGGCGCAATGCCTGCGGCTTCTGTCCGGCCGCAACCATCGCGTCTACACCGGCGTCTGTCTGGTGACGCCGAAGGAGGGCTTCCGGCAGCGGCTGATCGAGACACGGGTGCGCTTCAAGCGGCTTTCGGAGCAGGACATCGAAGCCTATCTCGCCTCCGGCGAATGGCGCGGCAAGGCCGGCGGTTACGCCGCGCAGGGGCTGGCCGGCAGCTTCATCGTCAAGCTTGTTGGCTCCTACACCAACGTGGTCGGCCTGCCGCTGTATGAGACCGCGACGCTCTTGTCAGGCGAAGGCTTCCCGATCCACTTCGGTTGGCTCAACGCGGTATAATCGGCGTCCGTTTTCTTCGGTGTGAGGGGCACCATGAATCTCGCGCTGTGGCTTGATCGCGCGGGCAGGGGCGACCCGAACCGCCCGGCGCTGGGCCTCGGGCCGCGCGTGCTTCGCAGCTATGGCGATATGGCGGGCCGCGTCGCGCGATTGGCGTGCGCGCTGCGGGGCTTTGGTCTCGACCCCGGCGATCGCGTTGCGGTCGTCGCCAAGAACAGCCCCGATTACGTCGAAGTGCTCTACGCGATCTGGCACGCCGGGCTTGCCGCGGTGCCGGCCAACGCCAAGCTGCACGGTGCTGAACTGGGCTACATCCTTGAACAGTCCGGCGCGCGAATCTGTTTCGCGTCGGATGGGCTCGACGGCGAAGTCGCGCCCCATGCGCCGAAAAGCCTCGAGCGGCTGGTCGTCATCGGCGGAACTGAATACGAAAAGCTGTTCGCCTCCGAGCCGGTTGCTGTTGTGCCGCGCAGCGGCGACGATCTGGCCTGGCTGTTCTACACGTCCGGCACCACCGGCCGTCCGAAGGGCGCGATGCTCACCCATAAGGTGCTCGCCGCCGCGAGCGCGGCCTACACCGCCGAGGTCGATACGCTGTTGCCCGGCGATCCGCTTTTGCACGCGGCGCCCATGAGCCACGGCTCGGGCCTCTACATGATGGCCTATGTGATGCGCTGCGGGGTCAACGTGGTGCCGGAATCCGGCGGCTTCGAACCCGACGAGATTTTTTCGCAGTTTCGTGCGTGGCCGCGCACCTCGATGTTCGCGGCGCCGACCATGGTGAAGCGGTTGGTGGAGAGCGCGGCCGAGTGCCCGAGCGAGAACATTCGCACCATCATCTATGGCGGCGCGCCGATGTACGTCGAGGACGCGCGCAAGGCGCTGGACCGTTTCGGCCCGCGGCTCGCGCAAATCTACGGCCAGGGCGAAAGCCCGATGACCATCACCGTGCTGACCAAAGACGAGGTGGCCTGCCGCGGCCATCCGCGCTGGACCGAGCGCCTGGCGTCCGTCGGGCGGCCATTCCGCTGTGTCGAGGTGATGGTGGCGAACGGCAGCGACACGCCGCTGCCTGTGGGGCAGACCGGCGAAATCCTCTGCCGCGGCGAAACCGTGATGGCCGGCTATTGGCGAAATCGGGAGGCCAGCGAGGCCGCCTTGCGCGGCGGATACCTGCACACCGGCGACGTCGGCGCGTTCGATGCGGACGGCTATCTCACGCTGAAGGACCGCTCGAAAGACCTGATCATCTCGGGCGGCTCCAACATCTATCCGCGCGAGGTCGAGGAGGTGCTGCTCAAGCACGCCGGCGTGCGCGAGGCTTCGGTGATCGGCCGGCCCGACCGCGAATGGGGTGAGGTGGTGGTGGCTTTCGTCGTCGGCGACGCGCCGGCGGCCGAACTCGATGCGCTGTGCCTGTCGTCGATCGCGCGCTTCAAGCGTCCGAAGGATTACGTGTTCGTCGAGGCGCTGCCGAAGAACAACTACGGTAAGATCCTCAAGACCGAGCTGCGGGCGGTGGATGGAAGGCGGAGCACCCCTCGAAACGGCGGCTGACAACGGCTAGATAATTGGCATGTCCGATCCCGCCCCGTCTCCCCCCGCCGCCACCTGCGCAATCTGCGGCAAGCCGCGCCAGCCGAAGTTCCGGGCGTTCTGTTCCAAGCGCTGCGCCGACGTCGATCTCAACCGCTGGCTCAAGGGCGTCTATGCCGTGCCGGTGACCGAGAACGACGACGAGGACGGCGACAAGGCCGAGGACGCGCCAGCCGGCCCCTAGAACGGCTTTCGCGGCCCGGGCGATCCTCCTAAGCTTGCCAAAAGACGCCGCCAGAGCGTCACCGGCCTGGAGGAAACGATGCTCGATCGCCGCCGCTTTGTCGCGCTTTCGTCCGCCGCATCGCTTGCGCCGTTGCTTGCTGATCCTGCGTTGGCGCAAGCGCAGCCTTTCCCGAACCGCTTCGTTCGTCTGATCGTGCCGTTTCCGCCCGGCGGCGGCACCGACGCGATCGCGCGCGTCGTCGCGGGCAAGCTGTCCGCGATCTGGGGCCAGCAGATGGTAGTCGAGAACAAGGGCGGCGGCGCGACCTCGATCGGCACCGACACGGTCGCCAAGGCCGACCCGGATGGCTACACGGTGCTGCTGCAATCGATGCCGCTCGCGGTGAACAAGTATCTGTTCGCGACCCTGCCGTTCGATCCGGTGGCCGATCTCGCGCCGGTGAGCCTCGTCTGCGATTATCCCAACGTGATGGCGGTGCCGATGTCCTCGCCCGCCCATTCGGTGCAGGAGTTCATCGCCTATGCGAAGGCCAATCCGGGCAAGGCCAATTATGCGTCGTCCGGGCACGGCACGTCGGTGCATCTGTCGGGCGAGCTGTTCAACAAGATGACCGGCCTGAAGCTGCAGCACATCCCCTATCGCGGCGCGGGGCCCGCGCTGAACGACCTGATCCCCGGCCGGGTCGACGTGATGTTCAACAACATCGGCGCCGTCATGCCGCTGATCAAGGGCGGCCAGTTGCGCGCGCTCGGCGTCACCTCGTTGAAGCGCGCTGCGGAACTGCCCGACGTGCCGACCGTCTCCGAGGCAGGCGTTCCGGGCTTCGATGTCTCGGCGTGGTATGCGCTGTTCGTGCCGGCGAGGACGCCGCCCGCGGTCATCGCCAGGATGCATGCCGATACGGTCGCGGGGCTCGCCGATACGGCGACCAAGGCCCGGCTGGAGCAACTGGGCGTGGGCGTGATCGGGTCGTCGCCGGAGGAACTCCGGGTTCACTTGGCCGAGGAGATGAGCAAATGGGAGGTGATCATCAGAGAGGCCGGAATCAGGGTCGAATGACGCATTTGCGGCCCGAAACGCTGCCTTCTGAAACGCTGCCTTCTGGACAGGCCGGAATCGAGCTTCTATAAACCCCCGCCTGCCCTAGATGCCCAGGTAGCTCAGTTGGTAGAGCATGCGACTGAAAATCGCAGTGTCGGTGGTTCGATTCCGCCCCTGGGCACCACTCCCCGTTCGCAGATGTTCGCGAACGTCCGAAACCTCTGAAAACATTACACAATCGTAGAAGACTCGTTCACGTTTGTTCACGTACAATCGTGAGCAGCCGGACGATTTGTTGGTATATTTGTTGGTATCGAGTTTTGTCCGTGCGCTCGATACCAACACGCGACGAAGCACATGCCACTGACTGACACCGCAATCCGTAACGCAAAGCCTGCTCGGAAGCCTTTCAAGCTTTCCGATGGCGGCGGGCTCTATCTGCTGATCGAGCCCCGTGGCACGAAGCTTTGGCGCATGGCCTATCGGCACGCCGGCAAGCAGAAGACTCTGGCGTTCGGCATCTATCCGATCGTGAATCTCGCGGACGCTCGTGCTCGTCGCGATGCGGCAAGGAAGCTTCTTGACGAAGGCGTCGATCCGTCAGTTCAGCGCAAGCTCGAAAAGCAGGCGAACGCGATCGACTTCAAGCTTGTCGCGGGGGAACTCCTCGACAAGATGCGCCGCGAGGGACGCGCCGCTGCAACACTGGCAAAGACGCAGTGGCTTCTTGAATTCGCTTATGCCGCCATCGGCGCGCGACCGATTGCAAAAATCACTGCGCTCGAAATTCTCGATTTCCTGCGAAAGATCGAAGCTCGTCAGAAATATGAAACAGCAAGACGATTACGCAGTACTTGCGGCATGGTCTTTCGGTACGCCATTGCGACGGGGCGAGCGCAGCGTGACCCCACTCTCGATCTACGAGGCGCGCTGACTGCGCCGAAAGTGAAGCATCGGGCAGCGATCATTGATCCCATCGAAATCGGCGCGCTGTTGCGTGCCATCGAGGGTTTTGAAGGCCAAGCTACGACACGCGCCGCATTGCGCCTTGCGCCCCTTCTCTTTGTCAGACCGGGTGAACTTCGACACGCCGAATGGACGGAGTTTGATTTCGAAGGGGCGGTGTGGACGATCCCGGCTGACAAAATGAAAATGCGGCGCCCGCACCGGGTGCCGCTCGCCAAGCTAGCGATTGTTATTCTCAATGACCTGAAGGCGGAAACCGGAGCGTTTCGATGGCTCTTTCCGTCGGTGCGTACACCCAAGAAACCGATCAGTGAAAATACGCTCAACGCCGCATTGCGCCGACTTGGCTATGGGCCAGAACAAATGACCGCGCATGGGTTTCGGGCCATGGCGGCAACTCGTCTCAATGAAATGGGTCAATGGAATTCCGATGCCATCGAGCGGCAGCTTGCTCATCAGGAGCGGAACGATGTCCGACGGGCCTATACTCATGGGGCTGAGTACTGGTCCGAGCGCGTATCGATGATGCAGGCTTGGTCGGATTATCTCGACGAACTGAAGGAAACGGGAAAAGTATTGCCACTGCGTCAGAGTTCCTGAAGCTTGGGTTAGCCGTCTGTGGCTGGTTCCGGGTGAAGCACGCCGCCTGCGAATTTCGTCCGTTTGATCTTGCGGCAATCGTTTCGTGTCACGAAACGATCGGAGCGGAGGGACGCGATGCAACGCCGGGCAAACGGCTTATGAATGACGAAATGGCAACCGCTCTCTGGCTACCGGGTCGTTTGGCACAGGCTGTATGATATCAATTGAAACTTCCGGAACGCGAGTGGGGGAGCATGACGGACCTTGGACGAACCTTCGCAGTCGCCTCTGACGAGGCTCTCGTCGGACTGATCTCTCGGGCCCGCAAGCGTCTCGTCGTCATCGCCCCTGCGCTGACGCAGGCTGTCGCCGATGCACTGTCCCGCCGCTTTGACGATCTCGGACAGCTCAATGTGACGGTCATCCTTGATTCCGACCCAGAGGTGTATCGTCTTGGCTTCGGCGATGAGCCCGCCCTGGAAACGATCCGTGCCGCGAGCGCCAGCAGCATGTTCGACCTGCGAGAGCAACCCGGGGTGCGGATTGGCATCGTCATCAGTGATGACACGACGATGGTCTATTCACCCGTGTCGAAGAATATCGAGGCGGGCTCGACCTCGGTGGAGAAGCCCAATGCCATTGTGCTGTCCGGCAGCGCGTCCGGAGCTATGCGGGATTTTGGGTGACGAGGTTGATCAGGCGGCGTGGTGAGCCGGCATTTCAGTGACCTCGATTCCGTTTTTGAATTTGACTCCTTGAACGACCTTTGGCAACTGGTTCTCGCCGTTTAATCGCCGCCAT
>JAPLPD010000145.1 GCA_026400395.1 Alphaproteobacteria bacterium
ATGCCCCGTCGAATCAAACTCGAAAAGGGGACATTCTCACTTTGCACAAAGGGGACATTCTCATTGTGCGCTAACAGCGCCAGCATCAGGGTCGACACCGGATCGATCCCGCGGTACAGCGGCGTGAGCAAATAGGGCAGAAGCAACAGGACGACCACCGCGGCGACCAGCCAGCGGGCCACGCGGAATACCGTCTTTCGGCGTGATCCAGAGCTTGTCATTGCCCCCGAGTTAAGCACAATTCATCCCAGACCAGACACATGCCGAGCACCGCCACCAAATCCGAATCCGCCAAGTCCGGGGCTGCCGCCAGCGCTTCGTTTGCCGACCGGCTGACCGCCGCGGCGAACGAGACCGAGCACCTGCTCGACCGGCTGCTGACAACCGCGCCCGCCGACAGCGAAATCGCGCGCCCCGCTCGCATCGTCGAGGCGATGCGCTACACCAGCCTCGGCGGCGGCAAGCGGCTGCGTCCGTTCCTCACCGTCGAAACCGCGTTGCTGTTCGGCGTCAAGCGCGAGCAGGCGCTGATGGCCGGCGCCGCGATCGAGCTCGTGCATTGCTACTCGCTGGTGCATGACGATCTTCCGGCCATGGACAACGACGATCTGCGCCGCGGCCGGCCGACCGCGCACAAAAAATTTGACGAAGCGACCGCGATCCTCGCCGGCGACGGACTGCTCACCTTCGCCTTCGACGTGCTGGCGTGCCCGGAAACACATCCCGACGCATCGGTGCGCATCGCGCTGGTGATGGGCCTTGCCCGCTCCGCCGGACTCGGCGGCATGGTCGGCGGCCAGATGCTCGATCTCGCAGCCGAAGGCCGCTTCGGCAAAAACGATACGCCGCAGGGCGAGCAGGACGTACTCACCCTGCAGGCGATGAAGACCGGCGCGATCCTGAAATTCTGCTGCGTGGCCGGCGCCATTCTCGGCAATGCGCCGAAGGAGAAGCGCGACGCCGCCGCGCGCTACGGCCAGGTGATCGGCCAGGCTTTCCAGATCGCCGACGACCTGCTCGACGTCGAGGGCGACGCCGCCACCCTCGGCAAGGCCGCCGGGAAGGACGCCGCCCACGGCAAGGCAACGCTGGTCGATCTGCTCGGCATCGCCGGCGCACGCGCCCGCCTTGCGCAACTGGTCAAGGACGCCGAGGACGCGCTCAAGCCGTTCGGCGCCGACGCGGTCATCCTGAAAGACGCCGCTCATTTCGTTGCCGAGCGGCGCGCCTAGGGCGCGATGAAAAGCAAGACCAACCGTCCGGCCTATGTTGTGCGGGTCGGCATGGCGCACAAGCGCCTGATGGTTTCCGTCGCCATTGGGATCGCCGCCATGCTGGCGCTGCCGGCGGCGCCGATCACCCGCATCCTGATGGGCTGGGACCTGGGCGTGCTGATTTATCTCGCCGCCGCCGCGGTCGTGATGACGCAGTGCTCCTCGGTCGCGCAAATGAAGTCCAACGCCGCGGCTCAAGATGAGGGCGGCGTCGCGATCCTCGCCCTGACCGCGGCCGCCGCGATGGCGAGCCTCGTCGCGATCTTCGCCGAGCTTGCCGTGATCGACCGCGCCGGGCCGCACTACGGAATCTACGTCGCTCTCGCGATCGGCACCGTGGTGCTGTCCTGGGCGTTCATCCACACCATCTTCGCCCTGCATTACGCCCATGAGTTCTACGGCGATGGCGAACACCACAACGGACTTCACTTTCCCGGCGGCGGCCAGCCGGACTACTGGGACTTCGTGTATTTCGCGTTCGTGATCGGCATGACGTTCCAGGTGTCGGACGTCGCCGTGACCCAGAAGGTGGTCCGCCGAACCGTTGTGATTCACGGCGCGCTGTCGTTTTTCTTCACCACGGCGGTGGTGGCGATGGCGGTGAACATTGCGGCCAGCATCATTCAGAAATAGATCAGGCCGGCGGGCGGAGAGCGGCTTTGACGGCAACCCTTCAGATCGTGATGTTCCTGGTGGCCGTGCTGGTGCTGGTCGCCGTCGTCGCCCAGCGCCTCAAGACCGCGCCGTCGATCCTGCTGGTGGTCGCTGGCATCGCGCTGGCGCTGATTCCGGGGCTGCCGCCGATCGAGCTTGCGCCGGAGTTGGTGCTGCTGGTGTTGCTACCGCCGCTGATCTACTCGGCCGGCGTGTCGATGAGCTGGCGCGAGTTCCGCTTCAACCTGCC
Organism: Alphaproteobacteria bacterium; assembly: GCA_026400395.1. GTDB lineage: Bacteria > Pseudomonadota > Alphaproteobacteria > Rhizobiales > Xanthobacteraceae > Z2-YC6860. Next base: position 2,179 of record JAPLPD010000145.1, read on the forward strand.
CCCGATTATTCTGCTCGCCTTCGGCTGCGTCGTTTTCACCACCTGCGCAGTTGCCGCCGCCATGCATTACCTGCTCGGCTGGCAATGGGGCGTGGCTTTCCTGCTCGGCGCCATCGTCGCGCCGCCGGACGTGGTGGCTCCTCTCGCCATCGCGCGGCGGCTGGCGCTGCCGCGCCGGCTTCTGGTCATCCTGGAGGGTGAAGGTCTAGCCAACGACGCCACCGCGCTGATCATGTACCGGTTCGCGGTGCTGGCGATCGTCACCGGCGGCTTCTCGATGAGCAAGGCGGGCGGCACTTTTGGACTGATCGTGGTCGGCGAAATCATTTTCGGCATCGGCGTCGGCTGGCTGAGCCTGCGGCTGCGGCAATGGGCCGCCAATCCGCGCGTCGAGATTACGCTGTCGCTGATGACGCCCTACATCGCTTATTGGATTCCCGAACATATCGGCGGCTCGGGCGTTCTCGCAACCGTCGCCGCCGGCCTCTACGTGAGCTGGAACGGGCCGCGGCTGATTCCCGCGGCGACCCGGCTTCAGGGCATCTTTTTCTGGGACTTGATCATCTATCTAATCGAAGGCTTCGTCTTTCTCATCACTGGCCTGCAGGCGCGCACCCTGATCGAGAAGGCCCATGATTTTCCAGTCGGCCAATTGCTGATGGTCATCGCGCTCACCGCCACTATCACGATCCTGGCGCGCTTCGTATGGATCTATCCAGGGACGTATTTGCCGCGCTGGCTCATTCCGCCGCTGGCGCGCCGCGATCCGGCGCCGCCATGGCAATATGTGTTCGCACTGAGCTTCACCGGCGTGCGCGGCGTGGTGTCGCTCGCCGCGGCGCTGGCGATACCGCTCACCATCAACAATGGCGCGCCATTTCCACAGCGCGACATGATCCTGTTCGCGACCTTTGGCGTCATCATCATCACCCTGGTCGGCCAGGGTCTGATGCTGCCGACCGTGACCGGCTGGCTCGGCATCGGCAAGGACGGACATTTGGAGCACCGGCGCGAGCAGGAAGCCGAACTCGCAGCGCGCAACGAAGCAATAGCCGCTTCGCGGGGACACCTCGCCCGGCTTGCCGACGAACGAAACCTCAGCCCAGCGATCGTCGCTTTCCTGAATGCGCGCCACGATCACCGCGAACGGCTTATCCCGGACGATCTGGACGGTGGCCTTGAACTTATGCGCGTGGGCAACAACCTGCGCCGGGAACTGATCGAGGCCGAGCGTAACTTTCTTCATCAACTCCTGCGCGACGGCAAGATCACCGACGAGTCACGACGGCGGTTGGAGCGCGATCTCGATCTGGAGGAAGCCGCGATCCTGGCCCGCCGCGAAGGCATGACACCTCTCTAGCGAGCAGGCGCCCTGGCGCTGGCGCGTGTAGTATGCCGTAAATGACAGCGCCAACCCCCGCCGATGACTTCTACGCCAGCCTGCCGCTGTTTCGCGACTTCACCGCTGTGATGGACCCGAACCTGTTCCGGCCGCTGCCTGATGACTGGGTGGTCGGCACCGCCGACGTGGTACAATCGACCAAGGCGATCGCCGAGAACCGCTACAAGGCGGTGAACATGGCCGGAGCCGCGGTGATCGTGGCTGTGACCAACGCGCTGCAAGACCGCGACTTTCCCTTCGTGTTCGGCGGCGACGGCGCAAGCTTCGCAGTGCTGCCCGAGGCCGTCCGGCCAGCGCGCCAGGCGCTCGCCGAAACCGCGACATGGGTGAAAGAAGACCTCGATCTGACTCTGCGGATAGGCATGGTCGCCGTCAGCGACATCCGCGCCCAGGGACACGACGTCCGCGTCGCCCGTTATGCGCCGTCGGAAAACATCTCGATTGCCATGTTCTCCGGCGGCGGTATCGCCTGGGCCGATTCCGCCATGAAGCAAGGCGACAACGCGGTGCAACCTGCGCCGCCCGGCGCGCACCCCGATCTGTCCGGCCTATCCTGCCGTTATGAGGAAATTCCGGCATCGCGGGGCCTGGTGCTGGCGCTGGTGGTCGCGCCGGGACCAGGGGCGCAAACCGACAGCTTCCGCTCAGCCATCGAGGAGATCGCCCGCATCGTCGAGCGCACGCCGGAGGGCTCGCGCCCGGTTCCCGGGCAGCGGCTTCGCATCACCTGGCCGCCGCCCGGCGCCGACCTCGAGGCCCGCGCGTCGCGGCGAGCCGGCGAGCCGGTGTGGCGGCGAAAGATCAAGGTGCTGGCCTGGACGCTGTTCGTGTTCATGGTGATGCGCTTCAACATCGTCGGCGGCGGCTTCATACCGGCAAAATACACCCGCGAGCTGATCGATAATTCGGACTTTCGGAAGTTCGACGACGCGCTTCGCATGGTGCTCGATTGCACGCCGGCGCTTGCCGAAGATATCGAACGGCATCTGACCGCCTGTGCGGCGCTGGGCATCGTGCGCTATGGCACGCACCGCCAGAGCGCGGCGATGATGACGTGCTTCACACCTTCGCCGACCCGCTCCAATCATGTGCATTTCATCGACGGCGCCATGGGCGGCTATGCGATGGCGGCAAGCGCGCTGAAGGACAGCGCGGGTTGACAGCACCGGCCGTGGCGCTGTTCTTTCGACCTCGAAGGAAAGGACCACTTCATGAGTAAAGCCACCACCGTTCTCGTCCCCGGCGTGTCGGTCACGTTGCCGCCGGCCGGGAACATCAGCTTCGAGATCGAGCAGGGTCAGCGCTTCAAGATGACTCAGCCGGAGGGCGAGCAGGTTGCCGACCTGATCTCGTTCAACCGCGACGATCCGCGCGAGCTTTTGTCGATGCACGGCAGCCGAGCGGTCAACTTGAACTGGAAGCTGACCAAGCCGCACGTGCTCTATTCGAACCGGACCCGCGAGATGTGGCGGATCGACGAGGACCTGACCGGCGAAAACTATTGCGGCGGCGGCTACTGCTCCGAGCATCTCAACATGATGCGCTACGGCGAGAAGGGCAAAGGCGCGCCGACCTGTCAGCAGAATCTGGAGCAGGCCGTGCGAGGCTACGGCATGGACCGCTGGAATTTCAACGTCGATGCCTGCTTCAACGTATTCATGACGGTGGCTTACGACGCCGACGGCAAGTGGGAGATCCGCGAGGCTAAGGGCAAGGTGGGCGACTACATCACCATGACGGCGCTGATGCCGCAGATCGTGGCGATTTCGAACTGCCCGATCCTGTTCAACGCGTGCAACAACTTCAAGCTGAAGCCGCTGACGCTGGAGATTTTGAAATAGCGTTGCAGCCCACCGATCGATCCGAACCGCCAGCGACGCCAAGGGCCTTGCCATGACCGTATCCGTGAATCCTCCGTTCAAGGCCGAGGTCGTCGGCAGCCTGCTTCGGCCTGACAGCATTCACGACGCCCGCAGTCTCCGCGCGCGAGGCAGCCTCAGCGCCGACGAGCTATGGGCGACCGAGACGCGCGCCGTCGAAGACGCACTGGCCCTGCAACGCGCCGCCGGCCTCAAGGTCTGCACCGATGGCGAACTGCGCCGCCGGCACTGGTTCATGGACTTCATCGAACGCATCGAGGGTGTCGGTTTCGAGGGATCGCTGCCGACGCGGTTTCACAACGAAGCCGGGAACATCGAGTTCGCGCCGCCGCGCGTGGTGATCAATAGCAAGCTGAAACGGGTTCAGCCGCTCGCTGCGCATCATTTCGCGGCGCTCAAGCCGCTCGCCGACCGCGCCAGACTCGTCGCAAAGCAGCCGATTCCGTCGCCAACGATCCTGCATTTTCGTGGCGGGCGCGCCGCCATCGACAAGACCGCCTATCCGGACATCGAGGAGTTTTTCGCCGATGTGGCCAAGGTCTATCGCGAGGAGATCGCGGCGCTCTACCACGCCGGTTGCCGCTACGTGCAGATCGACGAGACCAACCTGCCGTTCCTCTGCGATCCGAATATAAAGGAAAGCGCGATCCGGATCGGCGAGGACCCGGATAAGCTGCCGGCGAAGTACGTCGCGCTGCTGAACGACTGCCTGCGCGACGTGCCGGCCGACATGGTCGTCGGCATGCATATGTGTCGCGGCAACCACGAAAGCAGTTGGGCCGCGGAAGGCGGATACGATCCGGTGGCGGAGCTTGCGTTCAGCGCCATCGACGTGGATGCGCTGTTCCTCGAATACGACAGCCCACGCGCCGGCACGTTCGCACCGCTGCGGTATCTCGCCAAGGACAAGGTCGCGGTGCTGGGCCTGGTCACGACGAAAAAGGGTACGCTCGAAACCAAGGACGAGATCAAACACCGGATCGAGGAAGCCGCCCGCGTCGCGCCGCTCAGCCAGCTCGCGTTGAGCCCGCAGTGCGGCTTTGCCAGCACCATCAAGGGCAACGCGCTGACGTTCGACGAGCAGCGGCGAAAGCTGGAACTGGTGGTCCAGGTGGCGGAAGAAATCTGGGGCTGACGCGCGCCAGCCAGACCCCCCGACACTGATGGCGGCTATTCCGCCGCCGTCCGCCCGACTCCGCCCGCGCCATAGCGCCGCTCGATGTAATCGATCACCAGCTTCTGGAAATCCGCCGAGACGGTCGGGCCACGCAAGGTCACTGCCTTCTTGCCGTCGATGAACACCGGGGCTGCCGGCGCCTCACCAGTTCCTGGCAGCGAGATTCCGATGTCGGCGTGCTTTGACTCGCCCGGACCATTAACGATGCAGCCCATCACCGCCACGTTCAAACCCTCGACACCCGGATAGCGCTTCTTCCACTCCGGCATCGAGTCGCGGATGAACGACTGAATACCGCCGGCCAGTTCCTGGAACGTCGTCGATGTGGTGCGGCCGCAGCCCGGACATGCCGCCACCAGCGGTACGAAGGTGCGGAAGCCCATTGTCTGCAGGATCTCCTGCGCGACCTTGACCTCGAGCGTGCGGTCGCCGTTCGGCTCCGGCGTCAGCGAAACGCGGATGGTGTCGCCGATGCCCTGTTGCAGCAGGATGCCGAGCGACGCCGCCGACGCGACGATACCCTTCGATCCCATGCCGGCCTCGGTGAGGCCGAGATGGATCGCATAGTCGGAGCGCTTGGCGAGATCGATGTAGACCAGCACCAGATCCTGCACCGAGGAAACCTTGGCGGAGAGGATGATGCGGTTGCGCGGCAGGCCGATATCCTCGGCTCGCGCGGCCGACAGCAGCGCCGACTGCACCATCGCCTCGCGGGTCACCGCGCGCACATCCTTCGGATCGCTCGACGTAGCGTTCTCGTCCATCAGGTGCGTCAGCAGTTCCTGATCGAGCGAGCCCCAATTGGCGCCGATGCGCACCGGCTTGTTGTGCTTGATCGCCATCTCGACGATGGCGGAGAACTGCCGGTCCTTCTTGTCCTTGAAGCCGACGTTGCCCGGGTTGATGCGATACTTGTCCAGCGCCTCGGCGCAGCCGGGATGATCGGCGAGCAGCTTGTGGCCGATGTAATGAAAGTCGCCGACGATCGGCACTTCGCAGCCGATCTTGAGCAGGCGTTCCTTGATCTTGGGCACCGCCGCCGCGGCTTCGTCGCGGTCCACCGTGATGCGGACGATTTCGGACCCGGCATTGGCCAGCGCTGCCACTTGGCGGACGGTTCCGTCGATATCGGCGGTGTCGGTGTTGGTCATCGACTGGACGACGACCGGGGCGCCGCCGCCCACCGTCACATTGCCGACCTGAACTGGCACCGACTGGCGGCGTTGGTAGATGGAAGCTTCGGACATTGCGTCTCCTCGCACTCGGCCAGGCCACAGGCATAAGCATCTCAAATGCGCTGTGACAACCTGCCCGCAGATAGGCTAATCAATATATAGCACGTCCGCGGCCGTTTGCTTCGCGCAACGCCAAATTGGCCGCAATTTCATAGTGTTCACGGATGCGAAGGGGGCATCGTGGATCAGTCCACCGAAAACCGCGTCACATTTCGATGCCCGCCGGAACTGGCGGCCGCCCTGCCGCGGCCGATCCCGGCGGCTCTCGGCCTGCCGGACTGGTTCAAGTCCCTGCCGCCCAGCGCCTTCAGCCCGGATCTGCAGGGCGAATACCTGACCATGAAGAAATGCCCGCCGGTCATCGATGCCATGACATATGGCTTCCTGATGCCGCTGGCCACCGACCTCAAGGTCGAAAACGGCGAGTTCACCTGGGACACCGGCTGGCCCGGCGGCGAATTCGCCAACATCACGCGCTCGCCCATCGGTTTCCACGACGGCGCCCAGGTCGCGGGAACGCCGTTTTTCGACGCTGACCAGTTCATCATCAAGTTCAACAATTTCTGGACCGTCCAACTCCCACCCGGCTATTCGATGCTGGTTCAGCACCCGATCAACCGCGACGACCTGCCGTTCCGCGCCTTGAGCGGGCTGGTCGATTGCGACCGCTATCACGACGCGTTCGTGCAGTTTCCAGCGCGCTGGGTCGATCCAAATTTCAGCGGCGTGCTGCCGAAGGGAACGCCGGTGGTGCAGTGCCTGCCGGTCAAGCGCGAGAACTGGGCGCTGCAATTCGACACCTTCACCGAGGCGGAGCAGAAAAAGGTCTACGACACAGGGCTCGATGTTTCCGGCTCGACCGGTGTGTATCGCCACCAGTTCCGCGCGCCGAAGCGCTGACCGAACACGGGCGCTGATACGATCGTGGCAAATCCACCGCCCAACAACCCGCGAGGTCCGGCCGCCGTTGACGCTGCGCTTGCACGCGCCAAGACAGCGCTCGATCAGGGCCGCGCCAGCGAAGCCGAACAACTCGCCCGGACGGTGCTCGCCAAGGACGCGCGGCACGCGCACGCGCTGCGGCTGCTCGGCGGCGCGCTGCTGCTCCAGGAGCGGCACGCGGAGGCCATCGAACCGCTTGAACGCGCGGCAAAGGTCCTGCGCGAACCCGGCCTCGACACACAGCTTGCCATCGCGCTGCGGACCGTCGGACGCACCGACGACGCGCTGTCGCGGCTGAAGCGCGCCATCAAGCGCGAGCCGCCTTATGCTTTCGCCTTCCATGAACTTGGATTTCTGCTGAACGCTCTGCACCGGCACGACGAAGCCATCGCGACGATCCGGCGCGGCATCGAAATCGCGCCGCTTGCGTCGAACCTTTGGGTGCTGCTCGGCAGCATCTACCACGCACGGCGCGATCTGCAGGGCGCCCAGGCCGCATTTGCCCGCGCGCTGACAATCTCACCCAACCTCGCCAGCGCTCATTACGGCATTGGAACCGCGCTGATGTCGCAGGCCGCATTCGCGCGGGCGGCCGAGCATTTCCGCATCGCCTCAATCAACGACCCAGGCGACCTCCAGGCCCGCCTCAAGCTTGCCGGCTGTCTGCTGGAAACCGGCCAGACCGACACGGCGCTGGCGTCGCTGCGCACTGTCGTTCGCGGCGGCCCCCAGGAGGTTTATGCGATGTCGCTGAAGCTCATGCTGAGCACCGGCCGCGGCCGATTCTGGCTGCGGCCCAGCGCCGCCGCGCGCGCGTTATCATAGCGGCGCGCGCTGACTCGGCCGATTGACCAGCACGAGCCCCGCCGCCACCAGCAAAACGGCGACTGCGAACGCAGGCGTCAGCGGCTCGCCGAGCACCAGATGGCCTGCCGCGACGCCAAACAGCGGCGTCAGGAATGTGAACGCCGACAGGCGGCTCGCCGAAAACTTCACGATCAGCGCAAACCACAGGCTGAACGTGGTGCCGACCACAAGTGTCTGATAGGCGAGCGAGCCAAGCGACACCGCCGACGGCATCGAAACGATCCGTTCGCCGAACACCAGCGCGCCGGCGGTCACGATCGGCACGCAGAGCACGAGTTGATAGAGAAGCGTCTTTTCCGGGGACACCCGGGCGAGCGAAGTGGCTTTTATGATCAGCGTGGTCGCGGCCCAGGCCAGCGCCACGCCGGCCATCATCAGATCGCCGAGCAACTGGTCCGGCGATGAAGCCGGCGCCGGCACGCCGAACGCCACCACCATGCCGACGAAGGCCATCAGCAGGCCGAGCCATTGCATCAATCCGAAGCGGTCGCCGGGAAACAACCGGCGCGCGCCAAGCACGACGAAGAACGGCGCGAGATAGATGAACAGCACCGCGCGCGACGCGGTGGTGTAGAGGAGCCCGCGGTAGATCAGCAGGAACTCCAGGCCGAATAGCGCGCCCGCGGCCAGCCCGGCGGCCAGCGAGCCGTCCCGCGCCGCGATCGGCAGTCCCCTCCAACGCATGAGGCCGAGCACGACGAGCGTCGCCAGCGCGGAGCGGATCGCACATTGGGTGAGTGGCGGCACGTCGTGAATGGCGAGCTTCACCGCCGGCTGGTTGAAGCCCCAGGTCAGGCAGATCATCACCACCAGCACCATGCTGGCGGCGTCAAGCGGCCGCGTGTGACTCGCTGGAACGTCAGCCATTAATTCAGGCGTTGCATGATTTCGTCCGGAAACCGGCGCCCACTTTCGAGATCATGCGTGCTCATGCTCTCGGCAATGCGCGCAAACACCGCCGATCTCGATCACGGGCGCCTTCGGCGTAAAACCCGCCGCGCGCGCCGCGGCTTTGAGCTGCTCGCCCACCGCCGCCGAGGCGGCTTCGCCCACCGCGCCGCAGTGCTCGCAGATCAGGAACACCACCATGTCGCCGGTGGCGTGGTTGTTGACGCAGGCGACGAAGGCGTTGCGGCTCTCGATCCGATGCACCAGCCCGTTGTCGCGAAGGAAGTCGAGCGCGCGGTAGATGGTGATTGGCGCCGGTCGCACGCCCCGAACGGCGGCGCGGTCCATGATTTCGTAGGCACCGAGCGGCTTATGACTCTCCAGCAGCACCTCCAGCACCTGACGGCGGATCGGTGTGAGCCGCTGTGAGCGCTGCGCGCACAGGGTCTCCGCATGCGTCAGCGCTTCCGCCGTGCAGCGTTCGTGATCGTGGTCGGGTGCGTGGAAGACCGGCTGGGACATATCGCCAAAAATGGGTTGCTGACCGGACGACTGTACCCCGCGGCGGAGATTCCCGGAAAACTTCCCGCAGCGGCCGGCGGCTGTGCGTTGCAACGCGACACGCCCATTTCGAGCGTTCAGGTTCCACCCCGGGGCGGCGATTCGGCATGTCGAATCTGAAATTATCTAGTAATATGAGATGCTTGAGAAGACAACCCACGCTGAGGCGCCCGAAATCACAGGCGAGAGATTTACTGCGCCTCGAGTCCCGCGGTCTTCGCCACCTCGCGCCAGCGAGTCACCTCCTCGGCGATCTGATTGCCGAACGCCTCCGACGACGACAGCGACGCCTCGGCGCCGATGTTCTCAAGCTGTTTCCTGACGGCATCGCGGGATACCACCTCCGCCAGCGCCTTGTGAGTCTTGACGACGATGTCCTTCGGCACGCCGGCCGGATAGACCATGCCGTACCAGCCGTTGATCTCGAAGCCCGGCATGCCGGACTCGACCATGGTGGGGACGTTCGGTAACGACGGGAATCGCTTCCCTGTCGTCACCGCGATCAGCTTCAGTTCGCCCGAGGCGACCTGCCCGCGCACCGCGTGCGCGAGATCGACCGCATAGGCCACGTCCTTCCGCAGCAGCGCCGTGACCACCTCTCCGGTGGTGCGAAACGCAACGGCCTGCGCCTGCAGCCCGGCACGCTGCCGGAACAGTTCGGCGATGAGGTGCTGGGTCGAACCGACGCCGACCGTCGCATAGTTGTATTTGCCCGGATCCTTCTTGATGATTTCGATCAGGCCCTTGAGATCGTTCGCCGCGAAATCCTTCGGCACCACAATGGCGATGGCGGAGTTGGCGAAAATACCGACCGGCGCGAAATCCTTCACCGCATCGTAGGCCTGCGACTTGATCATCGCCGCGGACACGGTGTGACCCGTCGAGATCATCAGCGCGTTGTAGCCGTCCTTGGTGCCCTTCGCGACCAGATCGCCGGCGATGGTTCCGCCGGCACCCGGCTTGTTCTCGACCACGAAGCGCTGGCCGAGCACTTCGCCCAGTGGCTCGGCGACGATACGGGTGGCGACGTCAGTGCCGCCGCCGGCCCCGAATCCGACCATCAAGCGGATCGGCCGGGAGGGCCACACGTCCTGCGCGGAAGCGGGCATGTTTATCGCGAATGCCGCGAAGACAAACGCTGCCGAAACGGCAATGCGCTTCATGACGATCCTCCCTGATGGCCGCCTTTTCGGCGTTGTTCCCGACAGCAAACGCGGGCCGCCGCATCTGGTCAAGCGGGATGGGACGGCTAGATTGACGCAATGCAAACCCCGCTGGTCTCCGCCCACGCCGGCTCGTCCCGGATCGAAGTCCTGATCGCCGATATCACCACGCTCGCGGTCGATGCCATCGTCAACGCGGCGAACACCTCGCTGCTGGGTGGCGGCGGTGTCGATGGCGCAATACATCGCGCCGCTGGGCCGGAATTGCTGGCCGAGTGCCGGACGCTCGGCGGCTGTGCCACCGGTTCGGCCAAGCTCACGCGCGGCTTTGGCCTGCCGGCGCGGCACGTCATCCATGCGGTCGGCCCGGTCTGGAACGGCGGCAAACACGACGAGGCGGGGCTGCTCGCCTCCTGCTACAGCACCGCGCTGACGCTGGCCGCCGGGCACGGCCTGCTGTCGATCGCTTTCCCGGCGATTTCGACGGGCGTGTACTGTTTCCCCGCCGACCTGGCGGCGCGGATCGCAGTCGGGACCGTGGTGTCGGAGATGGCCGCCAACGCGCGCGGGATCAGGGACGTGGTATTCTGCTGCTTCTCAAATGAATCGGCGCAACATCACGTCACGGCGTTCGGCGAGTTGGGGCTGGCCTGAGCCTCGATTCGAATGCGTCACAGCGTCGGGTCGACGTCGAGACGAATCACCAGCCCATTCAAAGCCTCCGACGCCGCCGGATAAATCTTCATCACAGCCGGATCATGGCCCGGAACGATGTGATTGCGCGACGTCGCCAGGCGCTTCAGCGTCTCGTAGCCTTCAAGGACCTTGGCGAGATTGTACGTGGTCGGAAACACCCGCGCCTCGTCGAGATGCGGGAACAGATGCACCGCGTCGGCGGCCAGCATGACGAAGCCACGCTTGGTCTTCACACGGATGCTTTGCAACCCCATCGCATGGCCGCCGATATGATGCAGCGTGATGCCCGGCGCGATCTCGCTGGTGCCGTCGTGGAACGCGACGCGGCCGGCGAACAGCTTGCGCACCATCGAGACGACGTAATCCTCTTCATAGGAGGAGCGAAGTTGACGGTGGCACATGCAGCGCCCGGTGCAGTTCTGCATCTCCTTGTCCTGGATGTGATAGCGGGCGCGCGGGAACAGATCGACGTTACCGCAGTGGTCGTAGTGCATGTGGCTGATGATGACGTCCTCGACCGTATCCGGATCGATGCCGAACCGCTTCAGCGCCTCACCCACCGGCGTGATGAGGGTGCGGCCGCGCCTCGATCCGACCGGTTGATCAAAGCCGGTATCGACCACGAAGGTTCGCTTGCCGTTCTTGATCACCCAGACGAAATAATCGAGCGGCTGCAGCACGTCGTGCGGATCGCCGCCGATGTAGTTGTCCGTGGCCTTGCGCTGATGCTCGGCGTAGCGGACCGCGTAGACCTCCCAGATATCGTCGCTCATTGTTCCGGCCCCTATTTCTTCTTCGCTCGCATCTGCACGCCGGCGCGCTTCTCCACCGTTTTGGCCAGTTCCGTGAAGTCCGAGCGCTCGCCTTGTTCGGCCATCGCCGTCTCCCATAGACTACCGACCGCCTTCGCTACCTCGACCGGAATGCCGAAGTCCTCGGCTTCGGCGAGGAACAGCCGCACGTCCTTCACCATCAACGCCATGCCGAAGCCGTAGTCGAACGTGCCGGGCAACACCGAGCGCGGAAACTTCTGCGTGGTCGCCGTGTTCATGCCGCTGCCGGCGTTGATCACATCGCACATCAGGCTCGGGTCGAGGCCGGCCTTCACGCCCATCGCGATGGCCTCGGAGCTCGCCGCCATGCCGGTGGCGGACAGGAAGTTGTTCGCAAGTTTCATGCTCTGCGCCATGCCTGGCCGCTCGCCGCAGACGAACACCTTGCCGAACACTTCGAGCGCCGGCCGGACGTGCTCGATCTCCTCGCTCGGACCTGACACCATCACCGCGAGCGTGCCCTTCTCGGCTCCGGCGACGCCACCGCTGACCGGGCTGTCGATCTGCACGATGTTGCGCTGCTTGAGGATCTCCGCGGTCTTGATCGCCGCCCGCGATCCGGTGGTCGACAGATCGACATAACGCCGGACCCGATTGCCGCGGATCAGGCCCTCGTCCCCGCTCACCACCTTCATGCCGATATCGAGCGACGGCAGGCTGGTGATCACGGTCTCGACGCGGTCGGCCACATCGGCCGGCGAGCGCGCGGCCTCGGCACCGAGCTTGACCAGCGGTTCCATCGCCTCCTTGCGGGTGTCGAACACTGTGAGCTTGTGGCCTGCCTCGATCAGCCTCCGGCTCATCGGGCCCCCCATGCTGCCCAGGCCGATGAATCCGATTTCCATTCCGTCCTCCCCAAAATCCTTTTGAAACGTCTGCGTTGAGAGTGCCCGAGCGCGATAGCGTTGGCTACCGCGTAAACTCCGCGCGAATCATCGCGCTGTGCTCGCCCACCGCGGGCACCGGGCCGTATGTCCGTGCCTCACCGGTCCAGCACGCCGCCGGCGCCGGATAGGACAGCGGCCCGCTCGGCGAGCCGACCGTGATACGCCGCAGATGCGGATGCTTCCCCAGTTCGCCCGGCCCGTTGACGCGGCCGAAGGCAATGTCGGCCCCGGCGAGCTTTTCAGCCAGCGCATCGACATCGAGCGCGCCGAACGCCGAGGCAACCTTGCCGTCGGTCTGCGCGCGCCGTTTCACCCGCTCGATGTTGGTGGCAAAATCGGGATCGGCGGCCAGCGCCTTGTCGCCCAGCACCTTTTCGGCCAGCACGCGCCATTCCCGGTCGCTCTGGATCGAAATGAGAATGTCGGCGCCATCCTTCGACTTGAACACGCCGTAGGGCGCGATCGACGTGTGGGCCAGACCGATGCGCTTCGGCGGCGTGCCGCCCTCGTGCTGCAGCAGCGGCGTGGTCATCCAATCGGCAATCGCGTCGAACATCGAGACCGAAATGGCGGCGCCCTCGCCGGTGCGGGCGCGCCGGATTAGCGCCTCAAGGATCGCCTCGTAGGCGTTCATGCCGGACCCGATATCGCAGACCGAAACGCCGACGCGCGCGGGGGCTTCAGGTCCGCCGGTGACCGACGCGAGACCGGCCTCGGCCTGGATCAGCATGTCGTAGGCCTTGCGCTCGGCGTAGGGGCCGGTGTCGCCGTAGCCGGAGACCGAGCAGGTGATCAGCTTCGGATAATCGCGGCGGAGCCGCTCGATGGCGAAGCCGAGCTTGCCCACCGCGCCGGGCTTCAGGTTCTGGATGAACACGTCGGCCTTCGCGAGCATCGCTTCGAGCAGCGCCTTGTCCTCCGGCTTGGTCAGATCGAGGACCAGCGATTCCTTGCCGCGGTTGAGCCAGACAAAATACGTGCTCTGGCCGTTGGCCAGCGCGTCGTAGCCGCGCGCGAAATCACCCTCGGGCCGCTCGATCTTGATCACCCGCGCGCCCGCGTCGGCGAGCCGGCACGAACACATCGGCGCGGCGACCGCCTGTTCGAGCGAGACGACGAGAATGCCTGAAAGGGGGAGAGTCATGTGCGATACGGCCTGCCTCAATACGACCTGGGCAATCCGAGCACATGCTCGGCGATATACGACAGCACCATGTTGGTCGAGATCGGCGCCACCGTATAAAGCCGCGTCTCCCGGAACTTGCGTTCGATGTCGAACTCCTCGGCGAAGCCGAACCCGCCGTGGGTTTGCACGCACATATCGGCGGCGGCCCATGACGCCTCGGCGGCGAGTTGCTTGGCCGTGTTGGCCTGTTCGCCGCAATCCTCACCCGCCTCGTACAAGCGCGCCGCCTCGTGCACCATAAGTTCGGCTGCGCGCATCTGCATGTAGCAGCGCGCGATCGGGAACTGCACACCCTGGTTCTGGCCGATCGGCCGGCCGAACAGGCTGCGCTCCTTGGCATAGGCTGTAGCCTTATCGACGAACCATTTGGCGTCGCCGATGCACTCCGAGGCGATCAGGATGCGCTCGGCGTTCATTCCGGAAAGGATATAGCGGAAGCCCTTGCCCTCCTCACCGACGAGGTTCTCAACCGGCACCTTCATGTTGTCGAAGAACACTTCGGTGGTGGCGTGGTTCATCATGGTCCGGATCGGCCGGATGGTAAGGCCCTTGTCCTTCACGGTTCGCATGTCGACCAGGAACACCGAGAGCCCCTCGGTGCGCTTCTTGATCTGCTCGCGCGGCGTGGTGCGCGCCAGCAACAACATCAGATCGGAATGCTCGGCACGCGAGGTCCATATCTTCTGGCCGTTGACGGCGTAGTCGCTGTTGCCCTCGCGCACCGCCGTGGTGCGGAGCGAAAGCGTGTCGGTGCCCGATGTCGGTTCAGTGACGCCGAACGCCTGCAAGCGCAGGTCACCCTTGGCGATGCCGGGCAAATACTTCTGCTTCTGCTCGGCGCTGCCGTGACGGAGCACCGTGCCCATGGTGTACATCTGCGCGTGGCAGGCCGCGCCGTTGCAGCCGGCGTGGTGAATCTCCTCCATGATGGCGACCGCCGCCGACATGGTGAGCCCGGAGCCGCCGTATTCCTCGGGAATGAGCGCCGCGAGGAAGCCCGCCTTGGTCAGCGCGTTGACGAATTCGGTCGGGTAGGCGCGGTCGCGATCGACCTTGCGCCAGTACTCACCGGGAAACTCCGCGCACAGCGCCCGCACCGCCTCGCGGATCGGCTCAAGGTCGTCGTCGTGGGCAGCGCGCCCGCTCATTCCTTGATCTCGGCGCGGCCGTTGGTCATGGCAACGATATTGCGCTCCGGAACGAGCGCGCGGAAGCTCACCACGTTGCCGTCACGCCAGATTTCCGTGCGGATGGTCTCGCCCGGGAACACCGGCGCCGAGAACCGCCCGCTCATCGCCGTCATCCGCGACGGATCGTATCCGCACGCGCTTTTGAGCAGCGCATGGCCAACCACGCCGAAGGTGCCGAGGCCATGCAGGATCGGCCGTGGAAACCCCGCCGCCTTCGCGACATCGAGATCGGCATGCAGCGGGTTGAGATCGGCGGACAGGCGATAGATCAGCGCCATCTCCGGCCGGGTGCCGAGATCGCAGGTGAGGTCGGGCGCACGGTCGGGCAGCTTGTGCGACGGCGGGCTCTCGCGCGGCGGCCCGCCGAAGCCGCCGTCGGCGCGGCAGAAGGTGGTCTGCGTCACGGACGCAAGGAGCTGGCCGCTCGCCTTGTCGGTGATGCTACGCTCGGTATAGACCACCGCGCCCTTGCCCTCGCCCTTGTCGATGACTTCGAGAATGCGCGTGCGCCCGATCACCGTGCCGGACGGCTGCACAGGAGCGTGCAGGGTGAACCCTTGTTCGCCGTTGACGATACGAACCCAATCGATGCCGGTGTCGAGATCGCGCACCCAGAAGCCGGGATAGCCGAGCAGGCAGGCGAACGTTGGCATCGCCTTGAGATTCTTCTCGTAGACGAATTCGAGCTGCTGGCGATCGGTCGGGTCGTGGCCGACGCCCACGCCGAGCGCGTAGAGCATCGTGTCCTTTTCGCCGTAGCTGTGCTCGGCGTCCGGGATTTTCAGCCCCATGAGCTTGTCGTAGTTGATGGCCATCTAGATCGGATCCCAAGAGAACACATCGCCAGAGCGGTCGAGCGGCGTGAACGACGGCCCGAACGCGCCCTTGAGCTGCGCATCGAGCTTGTCCGGCGTCCAGCCCTCGGAGCGGTGAATCGAACGGATCGGGCGGGTCTGGTTGAACAGAAACACCTCGTTGTTGCGCACCGAGAATATCTGCCCGGAGATTCCCGCAGCCTTGTCGGAACCGAGATAGACAACCAGCGGCGCGATCTTTTCCGGAGTCATCTGCTGCAAGCGCGCGACGCGCTCCTTTTCGGCGTCGGTCTCGGTCGGAATCGAGCCGATCATTCGGCCCCAGGCGAACGGCGCGAGGCAGTTCGAGCGCACGTTGAACCGCTGCATGTCGAGCGCGATGCCGCGCGACAGGCCGACGATGCCCATCTTCGCCGCCATGTAGTTGGCCTGGCCGAAGTTGCCGATCAGGCCCGACGTCGATGTCATGTGGATCATCGAGCCGGAATTCTGCTCGCGAAAGTGAGTCGCGCAGGCGCGGCTCATGGAGAACGAGCCGTGCAGATGCACCATGATCACGTCGGACCAGTCCGACCAACTCATGCGGTGGAAGATCTTGTCGCGCAGGATGCCTGCGTTGTTCACCAGGATATCGATGCGCCCGAACGTATCGAGCGCCGCCTGCACGATCTTGTCGGCGCTCGCAGGCTCGCCGATCGAAAGCGTGGAAGCGACCGCCTGACCGCCCTTCGCCTTGATCTCGTCGACCACCTGCTGCGCCGGGCCGCCGTCGCCACCGGAGCCGTCCAGCGCCGCCCCGACATCGTTGACCAGGACCTTGGCGCCCTCCTCAGCCATCAGCATGGCGATGGCACGGCCGATACCCCGCCCCGCCCCCGTGACAATGGCGACTTTTCCTTCGACGATGCCCGGCATTGATGTTTCCAGCCTTACGTTCGTCATGCCCGGCATTGTGCCGGGCATCCAAGTCTTGGCCGCACATTAAAGGCGTGGATGGCCGGGACAAGCCCGGCCATGACTGGGACAGGTCAGTGCCTCAACCCCAGACCTCGTCCGCCACCTCGACTATCATCGAGAGCTTCGCCCATTGCTCGTCCTCGGTGAGCGTGTTGCCCTCTTCGGTCGAGGCGAAGCCGCATTGCGGCGACAGCGCGAGCTGTTCGAGCGGGACGAACTTGGCCGCCTCGTCGATGCGGCGCTTGATCGTATCCTTGGATTCGAGCTGGCCGTTCTTCGTGGTGACCAGCCCGAGCACCACCGTCTTGCCCTTCGGCAACAGCCGCAGCGGCTCGAAGCCACCGGCGCGCTCGGTGTCGTACTCCATGAAATAGCCGTGCACGTTGATGCGGTTGAACAGCACCTCGGCTTCGGCCTCGTAGCCGCCGGCGCCCATGAAGGTCGATTTATAATTGCCGCGACACAGATGCATGGTGATGGTCATGTCGGAGGGTATATCCGACATCGCCGCGTTGATCAGATCGCCGTAGAGCGGCCCAAGCTTCTCCGGATCGTCGCCGCGCTTCACCATCTGGTCGCGGTATTTCGCATCGCACAGCATGGCGATGAACACCTCGTCCAATTGGAGATAGCGGCAACCGGCATCGGCGAAGCCGCGCACCGCTTTGCTGTAGGCGTTGCCGAGATCGGCCCAGAACGCATCCATGTCCGGATACGCCTGCTTGTGAATCGGCGTCATCGACGGGCGGCCGTAGATCGCCGACGGCGCAGGAATGGTGATCTTCGGCGTGCGCTTGGTTTGTGCCGCGACAAACTTGAAGTGATCGACCATCGGATGCGGCTTGGCCATGCCGAGCTTGCCGGTGACCTGCACGCCTTCGTTCCGCGTGTTCACCGCGGCGAATTTGATTCCGGTGTCCATGACGTGCTTTTCAGCGCCATCGAGACCCCACAGGAAATCCAGATGCCACCACGAGCGGCGGAACTCGCCGTCGGTGATCGCCTGCAGGCCCACGTCTTCCTGCTTCTTGATGATCCGCGCGATCTCGCGATCCTCGATCTCCTTTAACGCCTGGGCCGTCATCTCGCCCTTGGCGCGCTTGCTCCGGGCTTCATGCAGCACGGCCGGACGAAGCAGGCTGCCGACGTGGTCGGCGCGGAATGGCGGTTTGGTGCGTTGCATCTATTTCGCTCCCTGATTTTATTTTCTCGGCGGAGCATCCTCACTCCGATCGTCACCCCCGGGCTTGACCCGGGGGGCCATCATTTACGAAGACAAATGGATCGCCGGGTCAAGCCCGGCGATGACGCCGAGCGCGTAGCAGCGCGCCCAAAGATTATCGCCCCCAAACCTCATCGGCTATCTCGACGATCATCCGCAATTTCGCCCATTGCTCGTCTTCCGCCAGCACATTGCCTTCTTCGCTCGAGGCAAATCCGCATTGCGGCGACAGGCAGAGCTGGTCGAGCGGCACGAACTTGGCCGCCTCGTCGATCCGGCGCTTGATCTCGTCCTTGGACTCCAAGGTTCCGGTCTTTGAGGTGACAAGTCCAAGCACCACCAGTTTGCCTTTCGGCACGAAGCGCAACGGCTCGAAGCCGCCGGCTCGCTCGCTGTCGAACTCCATGAAATAGCCGTGGACGTTGATCCCATTGAACATCACCTCCGCCACCGGCTCATAGCCGCCCGAGGCGATGAAGGTGGAGCGGAAGTTTCCGCGACACAGATGCATGGTGATGGCCATGTCCGACGGAATGTCCGACATCGCCGCGTTGATCATGCCGGCATATGCATTGAGCAGAACGGCGGGGTCTTCGCCGCGGTCGCGCACCTGCTGGATCAGCTTTGGATCGCAAAGATAGGTCAGGTTGACCTCATCCATTTGTAGATAGCGGCAGCCGGCGTCGGCGAACGCGCGCACCACCTTGCGATAGGTCAGGCCGAAGTCGTGGTAGAACTCGTCCATGTCCGGATAGACCGACACCGGCACCGCGTCGCGGCCATCGCGGAAATGCACCGCCGAGGGCGACGGGATCGTCATCTTCGGCGTCTGCGCCGTGTGATCTTTCAGAAACTTGAAGTGCTCGATCATCGGATGGCTGTCGAAGCCGCCGAGTTTGCGCGCCACGCGTACCAGCAGTTGCTGCGGCTGCACGCCTCCCTGGAACGCCACCTTGCGCGTGCCCTGGTACGTTTCGATGCCCGGCAGCGCCGAGATGAAATCGGTCTGCCAGGACTTCCGGCGGTTCTCGCCGTCGGTGATCGACCTTGATCAGCGTCTCGATCTCGCGATCCTCGACCGCTTTCAGTTGCGCCGGCGCAATCTCCCCGCGCTCGCGTTTGGCGCGCGCGTCTTTCAGTGCAGCCGACCGCAGCAGACTGCCGACCTGATCGGCGCGGAAGGGAGGCTTGGTTCGTTGCATTTTCTACTGCTTTCTCAACTCGCTCAGTGGTCACCCGCGGGCTTGACCCGCGGGTCCATCCCTTCGCAAAAGCTGGATCGCCGGGTCAAGTCCGGCGATGACGCCGAGGCGTGTGGCCGGTGGCCACCGTCACCTCAACGCCCCCAAACCTCGTCCGCCAACTCCACGATCATCCGCAGCTTCGCCCATTGCTCGTCTTCGGCGAGGATATTGCCCTCCTCCGTCGAAGCGAAGCCGCACTGCGGCGACAGACAAAGCTGATCGAGCGAAATGAACTTCGACGCCTCGTCGAGGCGGCGCTTCAACTCGTCCTTCGACTCCAAGGTTCCGGACTTCGACGTGACAAGACCGAGCACCACCATCTTGTTCTTCGGCACGAAGCGCAGCGGCTCGAACCCGCCGGCACGGTCGGAGTCGTATTCCATGAAATACGCCTGGATGTTGATATCGTTGAACAGGATCTCCGCCACCGGCTCGTAGCCACCCGAAGCCACAAAGGTTGACTGGAAATTGCCGCGGCACAGATGCATCGCCGTCATCATGTCGGCGGGCGCGTCGGAGATCGCCGCGTTGATCATCCTCGCATACTCGTGCGGCAGCTTGGCCGGATCGTCGCCGCGCTCGGTGACCTGCTGGCGCAACGCGGGATCGCAAAGATAAGTGAAGTTCACCTCGTCGAGCTGGATGTAGCGGCACCCGGCATCGGCGAAAGCGCGCACGGCCTTGCGATAACTTTCTCCGAGATCGCGATAGAATTCCGCCATGTCGGGATAAATCGACTCCGGCACCGCCGCACGTCCATAACGAAAGTGCATCGACGACGGCGACGGAATCGTCATCTTCGCCGTCTGCGTTGTGTGCGCCTGGACGAATTTGAAATGCTCGATCATCGGATGGGGCGTATAGGCGCCGAGTTTGCCGCTGACTCGCACCATCATCGGCTTCGGGTTCTTGCCCTGGAACTTGATCTTGCGCTCGCCGAGATAGGTTTCCGCGCCGACAAGCTCGCCGAGGAAATCGTAGTTCCAGAAGGCGCGGCGATACTCACCGTCGGTGATGGACTTCAGCCCCACCGCCTCCTGCTTCTTGATGACAGCGGCGATCTCGGCATCCTCGATCGCCTTCAGCTGCTCGGCGGTAATCGCGTTGCTCTCGCGCTTCAGCCGCGCCTCTTTCAGCGGCGCTGAGCGAAGCAGACTGCCGACATGGTCAGCGCGGAACGGAGGCTTGGCTCGTTGCATTTGTTTGCTTACTCTTTCCACTTGCTCTGGCGTCACACGGCGATGGCGACTGCGTTTATTTCGGCGACGAACGCCGTTACCGACCCCACACCTCATCCGCCAGTTCCACGATCATCCGCAGCTTCGCCCACTGCTCCTCCTCGGCTAGGACGTTGCCCTCTTCGGTGGAGGCAAAGCCGCATTGCGGCGACAGGCACAACTGGTCGACCCCGACGTACTTGGTCGCCTCCTCGATGCGGCGCTTGATCGCGTCCTTGCTTTCGAGCTGGCCGGTCTTCGAACTGACAAGGCCGAGAACGACGATCTGCTTGCCCTTCGGCAGGAAACGCAACGGCTCGAAACCGCCGGCGCGCTCGGTGTCATATTCAAGGAAAAAACCGTCGAGCTTGACCTTGCCGAGAAGGTGCTCGGCCACGAACTCGTAGCCACCCGAGGCGATGAAGGTCGAACGGAAATTGCCGCGGCAGGAGTGCATCGACACACACATGTCGGCCGGCTTTCCCTCCAGGGCCTTGTTGGTCATAGCCGCGTATTTCGCCGGCAGCGAATCCGGATCGTCGCCGCGCCCGCGCGACCTCTCGCGCTCCTTGGGATCGCAGAGCATCGACCATGCGGTGTCGTCCATCTGCAGGTAGCGGCAGCCGGCGTCGTAGAACGCGCGGATCGCATCGCGGTAGGCTTTTGCCACATCGTCGAAATAGGCGTCGAGTTCCGGATAGGTCGTCTTGTCGATCGATGGCCGGCCCTGCCGGAAATGCAGCGTGCTCGGCGCCGGAATGGTCATCTTCGGCGTGACCTTCGCGTGGCGCTTCAGAAACTTGAAATGCTCGACGTGCGGATGGGTCGAGAAGCCGACCTTCCCGGTCACCCGCACGCTCTCGGCCTTAGTAAGGACGCCGGCGAACTGGATTCCCTCGCCGACGGTGTACATTTCAACGTTATCGAGGTCCTTGTAGAAGTCGAATTGCCACCATGAGCGGCGAAACTCGCCATCGGTGGCGAGCTTGAGACCCAACTCCTCCTGCTTGCGGATGACCTTTTCGATCTCGCGATCCTCGACCTCGGCCAGTTGCGCGGCGGTGATCTTCTTCTCGGCATGCTTCGCCCGCGCTTCCTTCAGCGCGGCGGGTCGCAGGAGGCTGCCGACGTGATCGGCGCGAAACGGCGGTGTTGATCGCTGCATCGTCGTCCCCTCGATTTATTCAGCCGTCCATCCCCCGGGCCTGACCCGGGAGGCCATTTCGAAAAAAACCTGCGAAGAAAATCGGATCTCCGGGAGAAGCCGGCGATGACGCCAAGCCTACCTCGGCGCGTCCGTAAAGATCACTTTCCCCAAATCTCCTCAGCCACCTCAACCACCTCACGCATCTTCGCCCACTGCTGCTCGTCGGTCAGCACGTTGCCCTCCTCCGTGCTGGCGAAGCCGCACTGCGGGCTCAACGCCAATTGTTCGAGCGGGGCGAACTTCGACGCCTCGTCGATCCGGCGCTTGACCGTGTCCTTGCTTTCGAGCGTGCCGCTCTTGGAGGTGATCACTCCAACCACCGCGATCTTGTTGCCCTTGGGCAGAAAGCGCAGCGGTTCGAACCCGCCGGCGCGCTCGGAATCGTATTCGAGGAAATAGCCGTCGTAATTGCACTGGCCGAGCATTCGTTCCGCGATCGGCTCGTAACCACCCGACGCGATCCAGGTGGAGCGGAAATTGCCGCGGCAGACATGCGTGGTGATCGTCATGTCGGCGGGCTTGTCCTTGATCGACTCGTTGATCACCCGCGTGTAGTCGTCGGCGATGGTCGCGGCATTCATGCCGCGATCCTTAGCCTTTTTCATCTCGACGTCGGAGCAAAGATAGGCCCACGCAGTATCGTCGAACTGCAGATAGCGGCAGCCGGCATCGTAAAACGCCTTAACCGCCTTGCGGTAAGCAGCCGACAGGTCGGAGTAGATCGCATCGCGGTTGGCGTACGTCTTTTGGTCGACGGCGCCCGGCTCCAACCGGAAGTGCAGCACCGTCGGCGATGGGATGCACATCTTCGGCATCACCTTGGTGTTTGCCTTCACGAATTTGAAGTGCTCCAGCATCGGGTGATTGCTGAAGTCGATCTTGCCTGTGATGCGAACGCCCTTCGGCTTGGTCTGCACGCCTTGGAACTGGATGCCGCCGGGCAGTTCGTAGACCTCGACGTTGTCGAGGCCATCGTAGAAGTCGTAATGCCAGAACATGCGGCGATACTCGCCGTCGGTCGCGCATTGCAGCCCGACCTCTTCCTGCTTCTTGATGACCTTCGGGATTTCCTGGTCCTCGATCTTCTTCAGATCGGCGTTGCTGATCTCGCCCTTGTCGCGCTTGGCGCGGGCTTCCGTGATCGCCGGTGTGCGCAGATAGCTGCCGACGTGGTCGGCGCGAAAGGGGGGCTTGGTTCGCTTCATGGGGACCGTCTCCTCGCTAGAAATCTTGTGGCGTGCGTGTTGGATCGGAGCATCGCACGGGCGCATGTCAGTGGTCGATAAGCAGCCCTCTCGTCAACCCTCGCCTCATCAGCCTTTTGGCGCTGCCGCGCCGCCGGGCGCTTACGGTGGGCCGGTTCCCATGCCGCCCATTCGCGAATTGCCTCCGGAAGCGCCACCCCGTTTCGTGCCGGTTTTCGTTGCAAAATGCGCCTTAACGCCGCGCCCAGGCCGTCTCCCTCGCTTGCGATGGTTCAGCCTTTCGCCCTAGTATCTCGCCCGAAAACCGCCGCGCTCTGGGGGGCGCTGGCCGGTATCACCTTGGGAGGACTTCTATGATCAACCGCGTTCTCATGGCGTCGGCTGCGCTCGCCGTATCGGCCGCGCTGGCCCAGGCGCAGGAGGTCAAGATCGGCTTGGTCGCGCCGTTCACCGGCATCGGCGCCGAGCTTGGTCAGCAGATCGACCGTGGCGTCGAACAGTACCTCAAACTGAACGCCGACGAGTTCAAGCCCTACAAGATCAAGATCATCAAGCGCGACGACAAGAATCCATCCGGCGCCGATTCCAAGACCGCCGTGCAGGAGTTGCTGACCCAGGACAACGTCGATGCGCTGGCCGGCTGGATCTATTCACCGAACGCCATCGCCTCGGCGCCGGTGGTCAGCGCCGGCAAAAAGATCGCCGTCATCATGAACGCCGGCACCGCGCACATCACTACCATGTCGCCTTACTTCGTGCGCACTTCGTTCAGCATGTGGCACTCCGGCTACGCCCTGGGCGAAGCTGCAGCCA
Organism: Alphaproteobacteria bacterium; assembly: GCA_026400395.1. GTDB lineage: Bacteria > Pseudomonadota > Alphaproteobacteria > Rhizobiales > Xanthobacteraceae > Z2-YC6860. Next base: position 25,766 of record JAPLPD010000145.1, read on the forward strand.
AGCAGCTCAAGGCCAAGACCGCAGTGGTGGGCTACAGCGACTTCCCACCCGGCAAGGACAGCCTGGCTGCGTTCAAGCGCTCGTTCGAGGCCAACGGCGGCAAGGTCGTCGATGAAATACCGATGGGCGGCCCGGCACAGGTGCCGGACTTCACGCCATTCTTCCAGCGCGCCAAGGACAAGAAGCCCGACGTGCTGTTCATGTTCGTGCCGGCCGGCGATCATTCGCTCGCGGTGGTCAAGACCTACGGCGCGCTTGGCATGAAAGAGGCCGGTATTAAGTTGATCGGCCCGGGCGACATCACCCAGGACATCAAGCTCCAGGCGATGGGCGATGCCGCCATCGGCCTCATCACCATGCACCATTACAACGCAGACCTGGACAACGCCCAGAACAAGAAGCTGGTCGCTTCCTGGAAGAAGGACTACAGCCTTGACTCCACGCCGGACTTTGTCGCCATCGGCGCTTTCGACGGCATGGCGGCCCTCGCCCGCATGATCGTCGCCACCAAGGGAAAGATGGATTCCGATGGCGCACTCGCCGCACTGAAGGGCTGGCAATACAACAGCCCGCGCGGCCCAATCTCGATCGATCCCGAAACCCGCGACATCGTCATGAACGAGTATCTGGTCGAGGTGGTGAAGGGATCGGACGGCAAGCTCCACCAGAAGGAGATCGGCAAGATCGAGAACGTCAAGGATCCCTGCAAGGAGCAGAAGATCGGTCCGTGCGCGCCGAAGAGCTGAGGCGCCCTGACGTTGGTTATTGGCAGACCGCCGCCCCTCGGGCGGCGGTTTTGCTTAAGCGAATGAATTTCTGCGCTGCCGTTACTGGCCCACCCGGTCCAGGACATGACGTTGAGAAGTTGGTGAAGAAACAGAAAATGCTCTACTATTTACTGTATCAGGCTGGCCTTACCGGCGGGGGAATTTTGCGATGAAGCGGCCGCTAATCCTTGCGCTTCATGCCTCGGCGTCGCGCGCCGCTGCCCGGGCGGCGCGTCCGTGAGCACTTTGGTCGAACTGACCAACATGCTCCTCGGAGGGCTTGCGGCCGGCATGGTGCTTTTCATCGTGTCGGTCGGCTTGTCCGTCACCATGGGGCTGATGGGCTTTGTAAACCTCGCCCACGGCGGGTTCGCCATGATCGGTGGCTACGTCATCGTGCTGGCGATGAACCGCCTGGGCGTGCCGTTCGTAGCGGCGCTGGCGATCGGCTTCGTCGTCACGGCCGTCATTAGCGTGATATTCGAGCGGCTGCTGTATGCGCGGCTCTATCGCGCCCCAGAGCTTGATCAAGTGCTCTTCACCATCGGCCTGGTCTTTGTGATGATCGCGGCGGTGACGTTGGTGGTCGGCCCAGAAACACAGCCGCTGACCCTACCGAGCGCGATGCAGGGCCAGGTCAACCTCGGCTTCATGGCCTATCGCACCTACAGCATCGTGCTTATCGTGACAGGCTCGGCCATCATGCTGGCGCTCTGGCTTGGCTTCGAGCGCACCCGCATGGGCGCGCAGATCCGCGCCGCCGTCGATAACCGGCGTATGGCCGAATCGCTCGGCATCAACATCACGCGGCTGTTCACCATCACCTTCGCGTTCGGCAGCGGCATGGCCGCGCTCGGTGGCGGGCTCGGCGCCGAGTTCCTTGGCCTCGATCCGCAATATCCGCTGAAGTACCTGGTGATGTTCCTGATCGTCGTCGCGGTCGGCGGGCTCGGCCGCATCACCGGCGTGTTCTACGCCTCACTGATCATCGGCGTGCTGGACTTCACCCTGAAGAAATACTTCCCGCAGGGCGGCACCGTGTTTATCTACGCCATGACCATCCTGCTGCTGCTGTGGCGGCCGCAGGGCCTGTTTGGCCGGCCCGCATGAGCAGCGACAGCATTGTCCGCAGCGACAACCCGGCCGCCGTGGCGCTCGGCCGGCGCCATCGCTTTCAGTGGTGGGAGGTGCTGCCGTGGATTCTGGGATTGGCCTTCTACTTCTTATTTCCGCGTTATCTCGGCTTCGGCACTGAACTGCTGAGTCGGCATGCTGGCCAAGCATGGAATATGGACCGAGCCGATCGGCGGGCTTGTCATCGCCGCCATCGTCGCGGGGCTGGTCGGTCTCGCCTCCGGATTGGTGCTGCTACGCACCACCGGCCTGACGCTCCTGATGCTGACGCTCTGCACCATGGGGCTGCTTGAGGAATCCGCCAACATGGCCGCCGAGGTCACCGGCGGTTTCGATGGCCTCGACAGCCTGCCGATCAAGCCGATCTTCGGCAAATTCGAGTTCGACGTCCTCTATTCCAGCACGCAATATCTCTATGTGCTCGGCGTGACCCTGGTGTGCTTCGTGTTCGTGCGCACGCTGGTCTATTCGCCGTTCGGCCACAGCCTGACCGGCATCCGCGAGAACATGCTGCGCATGCACGCGGTCGGCGCGCCGGTGCGCTGGCGTCTTGTGCTCTGCTACTCGATATCGGCGGCGCTGGCCGGCGTCGCCGGAGCGCTGTGGGCGCAGGCGAACGCCTACGTGAACCTGTCCACGCTTGGACTCGACCGCGCGGCCACCGTGCTGATCATCCTGGTGCTCGGCGGGCACGGACGGCTGTACGGATCGATCGTTGGCGCAGTGGCCTATATGGCGCTCTCGCACCTTCTGTCGAAGGCATATCCGACCGCGTGGCAACTCGGCCTCGGCCTGCTGCTGGTGGCCATCGCTCTGTTCGCCCGAGGCGGCATCCTCGGCATCTTCGACAATCTGATCGCGTGGCTGCGCAAGGATCGCAAGCCCGAGGCGCAGCCTCCGGGGCAGCCACGATGACCGCGCTGCTGGAAACGCGTTCGCTCAGCAAAAGCTTCGGTGCGCTGCGCGCCACCCGCGACGTCACCTTCAAGCTGGAGGAAGGCGCGCGCCACGCGCTGATTGGCCCGAACGGCGCGGGCAAAACGACCTTCATCAATCTGCTCACCGGCGTTCTAATGCCGAGCGCCGGCACGGTGCTGTTCAAGGGAAGCGACATCACCACCGTCGAGCAGTCCGAACGGGTCAAACTCGGCATCGCCCGCACCTTCCAGATCAACCGGCTTTTCCGCGGGCTGTCGGTGCTGGAGAACGTCTACATGGCGATCGCCGAGCGGGTCGGCGCGGCGCCGGATATGTTCAGGCCGGCCGGCAAGCGCCTCGACGTGATCGATGAGGCGATGGATCTTCTGACCCGGCTCAAGCTCGCCGACATCGCCCACAAAACCATCCCGGAATTGCCGTACGGGCGCCAGCGGCTGGTCGAACTCGCCATCACGCTCGGACTGAAGCCGCAGGTGCTGCTGCTCGACGAGCCCGCCGCCGGCGTGCCCAGCGCAGAGAGCCACATCATTCTCGACGCCATCGACGCGCTGCCGAAGAGCATCGGCGTGCTCATCATCGACCACAACATGGACCTGGTGTTCCGCTTCGCTCAGAAGATCACAGTGCTGGTGCGCGGCGCGGTGTTTGCCGAGGGCACGCCGAAGGAGATCGGCGCCAACCCGGATGTCCGCGCGGTCTACCTAGGGCAGCAGGCCGCGCATGGCTGACAGAAATATGGCGGGCAGCAGCAACGCAGTCGAACTGAAGGGCGTGTCCGCCGGCTATGGCGACACCGTGATCCTGGAGGACGTCAATCTCGCCATCGCGCCAGGCGAAAGCATCAGCGTGATCGGACGCAACGGCGTCGGCAAGACCACGCTGCTCTCGACCATCATGGGCCACACCACCTTGCACAAGGGCGAGGTTCTGCTTTCCGGCAAGAGCCTCAACCGGGTGCCGGTCTATCGCCGCGCCGCCGCCGGCATCGGCTTCGTGCCGCAGGAGCGCGAGATTTTCCCGTCGCTCAGCGTGCTGGAAAATCTCGAGGTCGGCGCCCGTGCCGGCCGATGGGACAAGGAGAAGATGTTCGAATTGTTCCCGAACCTCAAGGAGCGCCTCGACAACCGCGGCAACCAGCTCTCCGGCGGCGAGCAACAGATGCTATCGATCGCGCGCGCTCTGCTTACCAATCCCAGCGTGCTGCTGATGGACGAGCCGACCGAGGGACTGGCCCCGGTGATCGTCGAGGCGCTGACCGCGGTGCTGATCAAGTTGCGCAGCGAAAGCGGCCTTTCGATCATCCTGGTCGAGCAGAACAGCCGCGTCGCCTTCGAGTTCTCCGACCGCAGCGTCGTGCTGGACAAGGGCCGCATCGGCTATGACGGCGCGTCGGCGGTGCTGCGCGACGATCCCGAACGGCTGGCCAAAGTCATCGGCGTCAGCGAGTAGCTGCCCAAGCCTGCGCCCAAAGCCTTGCGGTCAATGCCCTGACGCGGGCATTCTGGCCTCAACAACGATTGTCCGGGGAAACGCCATGCCAAGCACCCGCCGCCGATTTCTCACACTTGCAGCGTCCACTGCACTCGTGCCCTCTGTCTTGAACATGGCCAATGCGCAGACCTACCCCGCGAAGCCCGTCCGCTTCGTGGTCGGCTTCCCGGCCGGCGGACCGAACAGCATCCTCGCGGGACTTGCCGGCGACTGGCTTGCGGCCAAGCTCGGCCAGCCGTTCCAGATCGTGCACAAGCCGGGAAAGTCCGGCAACATCGCCACCGCCGAAGTCGTGCGCGCCGCGCCGGACGGCGACACCATCCTGCTGGGCGGTCCGGCGAACGCGATCGGCGCGTCGCTTTATCCGGACCTGCCTTACGTATTTCTGCGCGACATGCAGCCGGTGGCGGGCATCACCCGCGAGGCGCTGGTGCTGGTGGTCAATCCCGGCGTTCCGGCCAAGACCGTGCCCGAGCTGCTCGCGTACGCGAAGGCAAACCCCGCCGCGATCAAGATCGCCTCGACCGGCAGCGGCAGCGCGCCCCACGTCACCGCCGAATTGCTCAAACAGCTCACCGGCCTCAATCTCGAGGTCGTGCACTACGCCGGCGGCGGTCCTGCGTTGAACGCGATCATCAACGGCGAAGCGCAGATGATGTTCGAGCCGATGTCGGCCTCGATCATTCCCGTGCGGGCCGGCAAGCTCCGCGCGCTCGCGGTTACCACCACGACGCCCTCATCGGCGCTGCCGGGCATTCCGCCGATGACCGCCGCGGTTCCGGGCTACGACGCGAGCGCCGCGACCGGCATCGCGGTGCCGAAGGGCACGCCCACGGAGATTGTCGAGTTGCTGAACAAGACGATGCAGCTTGCGTTCAACGATGCGGGGTTCCAGGCCAAGGTGGCCGAAACCGGCGGCGCGCCGCTGCCGGGCTCGTCGGCGGATTTCGCAAAGCTGATGGCCGCCGAGACCGAGAAGTGGGGCAACGTCGTCAAGACCGCCGCCATCAAGGCGGAGTAAGGCGCGGGCTTTCTCTCCCCTCTAGCGGGGAGAGTGCCCCATCGCTGATAAACTAAGCGTGCGCCTTGCGCTGCGGGTCGATGATCTGTTCCAGCTTGCCCAGCACATGCATGCACGGCAGCACCTGCTGCAGGCTGCCGTTCGGCTCGCGCTTCTCCTGGATCGCCTTGATGAACTCGCGATCCTCCAGCTCGATGCCGTCCATCGACACGTCCACCTTCGACACGTCGATCTTGTTGTCCTTGCCGTCGCTGAGATCGTCGTAGAACGCCTTGAAGGTGCCGTTGTCGCAGATGTAGCGGAAGAACGAACCGAGCGGCCCGTCGTTGTTGAACGACAGCGACAGCGACAGCATTGAGCCCGAGGGCGTCTTCGCCACGATGCCCATGTCCATGGCGATGTTGAGCTCCTTGTGGATCGGACCCTGCACGGCGTAGCAGTCGGAGATGTTCTCACCGCATTGGTACTGGAACAGATCGATGGTGTGCGCGGCGTGGTGCCACAGCAGATGATCCGTCCAGCTCCGCGCGTTGCCGGCGGCGTTGATGTTCTTCCTGCGGAAAAAATAGGTCTGCACGTCCATCTGCTGGATCTTCAGCTCGCCGGCCTTGATCTTCTTGTGGACGTACTGGTGGCTCGGATTGAAGCGCCGCACGTGGCCGCCCATCGCGGTCACGCCGGTCTCCTTGGCGATCTTCACCAGGCCCTCGGCATCCTCCACCGAATCGGTGACCGGAATCTCGACCAGCACATGCTTGCCGGCGCGCATCACCTGCTCGGCCTGCCGGAAATGCATCTTGGTCGGCGTGGTGAGGATCACCGCGTCGGCGCGCCTGATGCCCTCTGAAAGATCGCCCGTGAAATGCGGCACGCCGTATTTCTTGGCGATCGCCGCGGTGGAGTCCTGGTTGCCGCCGACCAGCGACGTAACTTCAACACCCTGGATGCGCTTCAGCGCGTCGAGATGCTTCTGGCCAAAAGCGCCTTGGCCGGCGACACAGATTTTCATGGAGACCTCTTAGGGCTGGCGTTGAATCTCAGCGGCATTCCAGGGCACGAGCAGAGAGCGAGCTCAGAATCCAGAGCGGGCGTACAACAGTGCTTCTCTGGATTTCGATCCCGGCGCTCCGCGCCATCCCGGAATGACCGCGGATAGGCTTTCGTCATCTCGTTAGCTGCGGATGCGTTGGATTTTCTGGCCCGCGGCGGCGCGCTTGATTTTGGTGGCGGGCTTCCTGGCGACGGCCTTCTTGCTGGCCGGTTTCTTCGAAGCCTTGGTGCGGTTGGCGAGGATGATGTGACCGACCGCGGTGTTGGACGCCGGCACGGTATAGAAACGATAGACCTCATCGACATTGTCATCGAGCGCGCCGCGCATGATGAGCCACATCACCATCTCGACGCCTTCGGCGCCGGCTTCGCGCATGTACTCCAGATGCGGCATGCGCGTCAGCTTTTTCGGATTCTTGGTGAGATTGTCGAGGAAGGCGTGGTCGAATTTCGAATTGATCAGGCCCGCGCGTTGGCCGCTGATCTGGTGCGACATGCCGCCGGTGCCGAAAATCACGACCTTCAGGTCTTTCGGATAGGATTCGATCGCCTTCTTGATGGCGCGACCGAGCATGAAGCAGCGGTGGCCGGTCGGCGGCGGATACATCACGACGTTGACGGCGAGCGGAATGACCGGGCACGGCCATTGCTTCGGCGTGCCGAACATCAGGTTGAGCGGGACGGTGAGGCCGTGGTCGACCTCCATCTTGTTGCAGAGCGTGAGATCGAACTCGTCCAGGATCACGGACTGCGCGATATGGGCGGCAAGTTCTGGATGCCCCTGAACCGCGGGCACCGGGCGCGGACCCCAACCCTCGTCGGCGATGGGAAACTCCGCCGCCGTCCCGAGCGCGAAGGTCGGGATCATCTCGACTGAAAAGGCGCTCGCATGGTCGTTGTAGACCACGATGCAGACATCGGGCTTGACCTTGGCGATCCATTCCTTTGATCGCTCGAAGCCCTCGAACACGCGCTGCCAATAAGGCTCTCCGGTCCGGTGATTGTCGATCGCGGCGCCGATCGCCGGTACATGCGACGACGTCACTCCTGCGACGATTCTAGCCACGGCGTTTGTTCCCCTTGCTGACGGGTTTCGAGGTTGCCGCCTTGAGCTTGTCGGCTTTACCGGATTTGCTGCGGTTGCCCTCGACCGGGCGGCCGCCACGCAGCATCAGGTCGGCGTAGTCCTGCTGCGTCGAGCCGGTCATCAGGGCGGCGAGATGCTGGAACGGATGGCCATCGGTCGCGCCGAGCTTGGCGGTGAAATAGATGTTGCCGCCCAATTCAAGCATCCGATTGTACTGGCGCTTGAGGATCGCCTCGCGCTGCTCCGGCGTGAGCAACGAAAAACGCTCGTCCAGGTACTTCGCCTCGTTGTCCTTAAACGCCTTGCGGTTCTCCGCCTTCAACAGCGACATGCAGAACATGTTGAGGTGAAAGCCCCGGCGCGAGCGATCGGCGTCGAACACATAGGTGCCGGGGATGTCGTCGTAGTCTTTTTCGGCGATCGTTTTCGCTGCCATCGATGCGGCTCCTGCCGAGGTCCGGAGACCTGCGAAAAGGCTGATATATCGATGATATATCCACCGCGCGGAGTCATTGCAACGGCGGGGCGATCCGTCGTTCCGGAGCGCGAGCGGAGCGAGCGAACCCCGACACCAGAGCCACGTACAACGGTGTGTCACTCTGGATTCCGGGCCCTGCGCCCGCGCCGTCCCGGAATGACCGCGGACGGTCAGCCGATTAAAGGCCCGCCTCTTTCCAGTTCGGCGCGGGCTGTTCCGGATGGCTCTTCAGCCCGGCCCGGTGCACTCCGGTGATGGCGGCGTATTCATCCTTGTCGGAGGCGTCGCCGGAAATGCCGACAGCGCCGATCACGTCGCCTTTGTCGTTCAGCGCCAGCACCCCGCCCGGAACCGGAATGAAACGCCCGTCCGACGCCGCGGCGATCGCGCCCTGGAACGCCGGGCGATCCTTCAGCCGATCCCGGATGGTGCGGCTCGAGATGCCCATGCCGAGCGCACCGGCCGCCTTCCCGATGGCGATGTCGGCGCGCAGATTGCCCGAACCGTCCTGGCGCTTGAGCAGCACCACATGGCCGCCGACATCCAGCACGGCGACGGTGAGCGGCAGCAGGCCGGCGTCCGCGCCGGCCTTCAGCGCGCCGTCAGCGATCTTTTCCGCCTCCGCGAGCGGCATGCTGATCTGCAGGCGATGGACCCAGTGATCCGCCATTTCAGCTCCAGTAGAGCTTCATCGGATTATCCACCAGCAGCTTCTTCTGCAACTCGGCGGTCGGCGCGATCTTCGGAATCATGTCGGTGATGATGCCGTCGTCCGGCGCCTCCTTCGGCATGTTCGGATGCGGCCAGTCGGTGCCCCAGATCACGCGGTCCGGGAACCGCTCGACGATGGCGCGCGCGTACGGCACCACATCGTCGTACGGCGGCCCGGCCAGCGTGAACCGCTCCGGGCACGTGACCTTCGTGACCCAGTTCTTGTTGGCGTCGAGCGCCTTCAGCCAGTTTTGACAATTCTTGCCGTCGATGCCCTCTTTCAGGTTCGGGCAGGCCATGTGGTCGAACACCAGGGTGGTCGGCAGCGACTTCAGGAAAGGTCCCATTTCATCGAGGTCCGCGTGCTCGAAATAGACAACGATGTGCCAGCCGAGTTTGGCGATACGGTTGGCTATCCGCACCATCACATCCTTCGGCGTCGAATCGACCAGCCGCTTGATGAAATTGAAGCGCACGCCCTTGATTCCGTCGCGGTCGAGTTGCTTGAACTGATCGTCCGTAAAGCTCTCGTTGACGAAAGCGACACCCTTGGCCCGGCCGTTCGACGTCACCAGCGCATCGACCAGCGCACGGTTGTCGGTGTCGTGGCAGGTCGCCTGCACGATCACGGCCTTGTCGAAGCCGAGAAAGTCATGCAGCGCAAACAGCTTTTCCTTCGGCGCGTCGCAGGGCGTGTACTTGCGCGTGGGCGCAAACGGAAACTTTGCCTCCGGACCGAACACATGATTGTGCGCGTCCACCGCGCCCGCCGGCGGCCTGTACTTTGGCTTCGACGGATTCGGATGAAACGGGATGTAGCCGGCACTCATGGGCACGTTGGGAGTCTCCTTGGGCTTTTCCAGTTTTCTTAAACGCGCTCGATCGCCAATGAAACCCCCTGCCCGACGCCGACGCACATCGAGGCGAGCGCGCGCTTGCCGCCCTGCTTGATCATCTGGTGCGCCGCCGTCAGCACCAGCCGCGTGCCTGACATGCCAAGCGGATGACCGAGCGCGATGGCGCCGCCGTTCGGGTTGACGTGCTCGGCGTCGTCGGCGAGGCCGAGCTGGCGCATGCACGCCAGCGCCTGGGATGCGAACGCCTCGTTCAGTTCGATCACGTCGAAGTCGCCGATCTTCAGCCCATACCGCGCCATCAGCTTCTGGGTGGACGGCACTGGGCCGATCCCCATGACGCGCGGCGGCACGCCCGCCGATGCCATGCCGGTGACGCGCGCGATCGGCGTGAGGCCGTGCTTCTTCGCCGCCGCCTCCGACGCGATGATCATCGCCGCCGCGCCATCGTTGACGCCCGACGCATTGCCCGCGGTGATCGTACCCGGCTGGCGCACGAACGCCTTGAGCTTGGCCAGCCCCTCCGCCGTGGTGTCGGGCCGCAGATGTTCGTCCTTGTTCACAGTGAGCGGACCGGCCTTGCCGCCCGGCAGAATGACCGGCTCGATCTCCTCGGCGAAAAAGCCCGCCGCCTGCGCCTTCGCCGCGCGCTGCTGCGAGCGAAGCGCGAACGCATCCTGGTCCGTCCGCGCCACCTGATAATCCTCGGCGACGTTCTCGGCGGTGTCCGGCATCGGATCGACGCCGTACTGCTGCTTCATCAGCGGATTGATGAAACGCCAGCCGATCGTCGTGTCCTCGACCGTCGCGCTGCGCTGGAATGCCTCCTGCGCCTTGCCCATCACCAGCGGCGCGCGCGTCATCGACTCGACGCCGCCGGCAATGGCAAAGTCGATCTCGCCGGCGTGGATGCCCTGGGCGGCGAGCCCCACCGCGTTCAGGCCCGATGAGCACAGCCGATTGACGGTGATGCCGGGCACCGAAGGGGGCAGCCCAGCCAGCAGCAGCGCCATGCGCGCCACGTTACGGTTGTCTTCGCCCGCCTGGTTGGCGCAGCCGTAATAGACTTCGTCGACCGCCCCCCAATCGATGTTCGGATGCCGCTTCATCAGCGCCTTGATCGGCAGCGAGCCGAGATCGTCGGTGCGCACGCGCGCAAGCCCGCCGGCGTAGCGGCCGATCGGCGTGCGGACGGTGTCGCAAATGAAGGCTTCGGGCATGGCGGTCTCCTGAAGGGCTTACTCTATGACTTCGTTGGCGCGCAGCAGGATCGAGGTTGGCAGCTCGATGCCGAGGATTTTCGCCGTCTTCGCGTTGACGACAAGTTCGAAATTGGTCGGCCGTTCGATCGGCAGTTCGGCGACCTTGGCGCCGTTCAAGACCTTGCCGGCCCTGCCGCCGCACTGCTGAATCGCGCCGAGCAGACTGACCCCGTAGGCCATGAATCCGCCGGCCCGGGCGAACTCGGGAAACAGCGTGATCGCCGGCAGCCTGTTGACCAATGCCTGCTGCGCCACAGGGGCGGGATCGGCGCCGAACAGCGGCGACGACAGGATGAGGACGGCATCGGGGCCGCGCTCGCGCACCGAGCGAAACGCGGCATCGAATTCAGCCGCGGTGCGGATATCGACGACCTCCACCTTGACCGCCATCGCGACGGCGGTGGTCTCGATCCCTTTCAACTGAGGCGAAGGGCTGGCCGGATCGCGAACCACGACCACCTTGGCAAGCCGCGGAATCGCCTCCTTCAGGAGCTCCATCCACTTGGTGCTGAAATCCAGATAGTCGAAATAGACGCCGGTGACGTTGCCGCCCGGCCTCGCCAGATTGGCAGCGAGACCGCTCGCGACGGGATCGGTCTCAAGGTCGAATGCGACGATCGGGATGGTCTTGGTCGCTGCACGCGCCACCTCGACGGAAATGACGCTGATGGCGACCAGCACATCGACCTTGGCCTCGACCAGCTCCCGCGCAAGAACCGCATTCCGTTCGACGACCGTTTCGGCGTAGCGGGGCACAATTTCGATCTGCGTGGGATCCAAGCCGGCGCTTCGCAGTCCTTCGCGGAAGGCAGCGAGCCGGCTGCTTCCAGCCGCAGTCCGCCCGGGATAGAGAAAGCCGATCTTCTTGCGCGCCTGACCGACCGCAGCGATTGGCAGCAGGCCGCTTGCCGCCACCGCGCCCAACGATGCAACGAATGAGCGCCGCTTCACTCGATCACCTCATCAGCGCGACCGAGCAGCGTGATCGGAATCGTAAGACCGAGCGCCTTGGCGGTCTTGAGATTGAGCACCAGTTCGATCTTGGTCGACTGCTGGATCGGCAGGTCAGCGGGGTTAGCGCCCTTGAGAATGCGGCCGGCATAGTCGCCGCACAGCTTGGCTGCACTGGCGATATCGGCGCCGTAGCTCATCAACCCGCCAGCGACCACAAACTCGCGCAGGAAGTAAACCGTCGGAATGGCGTGCTGCTTTGCCAGATCGGCGACGCCTTTGACATCGACAAGGAACAAAGGATCGGATGCCACAAGCAACGCCCCGATCTTCTCAGCACGGGCCAATTCAAAGGCCGTGGCAACCTCGATCGCAGCCTTCACCGGAAAAACCCGCAACGTCTTGCCGACAGCGCGGGCGGCCTCCTGTGCATTCTTGAGTTGCGCGTCGGCGGTCGGCCGTGTCGGATTCAACAGGATGCCGATCACGGTAACATCGGGCAGCAGTTCCCGCATCTGTTCCAGATTTTTCGCGCCCAGTTCCCCACCGAGCCAGGTCACGCCAGTCATGTGCCCGCCCGGCCGGCTGAGACTGGTGACGAGACCCGACGCCACCGGATCGTCGCCGGTGAGAAATACGGTCGGTATCTTGGAGGTGGCCCGCTTTGCGGCGAGCGCTGCGACGTTGCCGCCGACGGTGATCAGCAAATCAACCGGCCGGCCCACCAGTTCCGCGGCCAGAGCGGGCAAGCGGTCGAAATGGCCTTCCGCCCAGCGGTATTCGATCGTGGCGTTACGCCCATCGACAAAGCCGCTGTCCTTGAACCCCTGAAGAAATCCATCGGCATGGGCTGTGAATGTTTTGAACGATACGCTGCCCAGAAAACCCAGAACGGGCCGGGCCTGAGCGCGCACAACTGACGGAGAAAAGACCAACGATGCCGCCGCGGCACCCAGGAGTTTGATGGCTTCGCGGCGTTTCATGGGGTGCCAAACAATTGTCGCGCGCACATTGATCGTGCGGCGCTTTCATGCGCGAATCTAGTTGTCGTAGCCCCTGGGGTCAAACAACATGCCGCTCGTCGCCGATCAACCGATTTTCACCATCCGCTCCCCGCTCGGCAGCATTCAGAAACTCGGCAACACGCCCTATGGCGAACGGCGCATCATCAACATCCTGGGCGGCACCGTCGAAGGCCCGAAGCTGAACGGAACGGTTCTGTCCGGCGGCGCCGACTGGCAGATCGTACGCGCCGACGGCGTGGTGCATCTGCAGGCCCGCTACACCATCGAGACGAACACCGGCGGACAGGTCCTGGTCGATGCCGAGGGCTACCGTCACGGGCCGCCTGAGGTGATGGAGCGGCTCGCCCGCGACGAAACGGTCGATCCGGCGCTGTATTATTTCCGCACCTTCATGCGGTTCGAGACCGCCGACCCGGCCGCCGCCTGGCTCAACCGCATTCTGGCGATCGGCCATGGCGCCCGGCAGAAGGGCGCGGTGCGGATCGCTGTGTTCGAGGTGCTTTAGTCCGGCTTGACCGGTCCGATCGGACCCCGCATGACTCGGGTATGCCGAAGCCATCCAAAAAGCCGCCCGGTAAACCTGTTGCGCCCAAGCTGCCGGCCTCGCTGACCGCTCTCCGGCATGGCAACGTCGCAATCCTGCGCCTCTCCCGGCCGCAAAAGCGCAACGCCCTTGACGACGCCACCATCCTCGGTATCGAGGCGTTTTTTGCTGCACTGCCGAAAGAGATTCGCGCAGTCGTGCTGCATGGCGAAGGCGAGCATTTTTCCGCCGGCCTCGACCTCGGCGAACTGACCGAGCACGACGTGGCCGAAGGCGTGCAGCATTCGCGCATGTGGCACCGGGTGTTCGACTCGATCCAATTCGGCAAGGTGCCGGTGGTGGCCGTGCTGCATGGCGCGGTGGTCGGCGGCGGCCTCGAACTCGCCGCCGCGTGTCATCTGCGCGTCGCCGAGCGGTCGGCCTACTACGCGCTGCCGGAGGGCAGCCGCGGAATCTTTCTCGGCGGCGGCGGCTCGGTGCGGCTGCCGCGCCTGATCGGCGTGTCGCGCGTGATGGAGCTGATGCTGACCGGACGCACCTACGGCGCTGACGAAGGCCAGACCTACGGCCTCTCCCATATGCTGGCCGAGAACGGCGCGGGATTGGCCAAGGGCATCGAACTGGCCGAGCGGGTTGCGACCAATGCGCCGCTGTCCAACTTCGCCGTCATGCACGCCCTGCCGCGCATCGCCGAGAGCGATCCGGCCGGTGGACTGATGATGGAATCGCTCATGGCCGCGGTTGCCCAGGGCAGCGACGAGGCCAAGTCGCGGCTGAAGGATTTTCTGGAGAAGCGCGGCAAGAAGGTGCTTCGTGGCTGAGGCGATGCGGACCAAGACGGCGGCCGATGCGCCGCTGCGTCCGGTCCGGCTCGGACCGCCCGACGTGCTGCTCGACCGCAAATCCGACGGCACACTCATCCTTCGCTCGCCGCACAAGCTCGACGCCTATCCCGACAAACTGACGCAGCGCCTGGAGTACTGGGCCAAGGCCGCGCCCGATCGCGTCTTCATCGCACAGCGAGCCGCCGACGGGTCGTGGCGCACGCTCACCTATGCGCAAATGCTGGCGAAGGTGCGCAGCGTCGCGCAGTCGTTGTTGCAGTTGCAACGGCCGCTCTCGGCCGAGCGGCCGATCGCGATCCTGTCCGGCAACGACCTTGAGCACGCGACACTTGGACTAGCCGCGATGATGGCCGGAATCCCCTACGCGCCCATCTCGGTACCCTACTCGCTGGTGTCGAGCGACTTCGGCAAGCTCAAATCGATCATGGACATCCTGACACCGGGGTTGGTGTTCGCCGCCGACGGCAAGGTCTTCGCGCGCGCCATCGCCGCGTCGGTGCCGCCCAGCGTCGAGATCGCGGTCATTTCCAATCCGCCGCCGGAGCGGCTCGCGACGTTGTTCATGGATTTACTGGCAACCAACGCAACCGAAGCCGTCGATGCCGCTCACGCCAAGGTCGGACCTGACACATCGCGAAAATCCTTTTCACATCCGGCTCCACCGGAAATCCCAAGGGCGTCATCAACACGCAGCGCATGCTGTGCTCGAACCAGGCGATGATTCGATCGACCCTCGCCTTCATCGCCGACGAACCGCCGGTTCTTGTCGATTGGCCGCCGTGGAATCACACCTTCGGCGGCAACCACGATTTCGGCATGGTGCTGTACAACGGGGGCTCCTTCTACATCGACGAAGGCAAGCCACTGCCCGGCGCCATCGAAGCGACCGTCCGCAACCTTCGCGAGATCGCGCCAACGATCCATCTCAACGTGCCCAAGGGCTTTGAGATGCTCCTGCCGTATCTGCGCAGCGACGCGGCGTTGCGGCTGAATTTTTTCAGCAAGATGAAAGTGCTGTTCTACGCGGGCGCGGGTCTCGCGCGCCACGTCTGGGACGAATTGCAGCAGATGGCCGTCACGACCACCGGCGAGCGCATCATTTTCCTGTCGAGCCTCGGTTCAACCGAAACGGCACCGGCTGCCGTCGCCCGCACCTGGGAATCCGAGCAGCCCGGCAACATCGGCGTGCCCATGCGCGGTGTGGAGGTCAAGCTTGTCCCCAACGGCGGCAAGCTCGAAGCCCGCTACAAGGGGCCGAACATCACGCCGGGCTACTGGCGGCGGCCCGATCTAACCAGGGAGGCATTCGACGACGAGGGCTTCTACAAGATGGGCGACGCGCTCAAGTTCGAGGACGACGCGGATCCCTCCAAGGGCCTCATGTTCGACGGCCGGCTTGCCGAGGACTTCAAGCTGGCAAGCGGCACCTGGGTCAGCACCGGCGTATTGCGCGCGCAGCTCGTGGATCATTGCGCACCGCTCGTCCGCGATGCCGTGATCGCCGGCATGAATCGCGATGACATTGCGGCGCTGGTGTTCCCCGATGTCGAGGCATGCCGCAAGCTCGCAGGCCTCGCCGCCGATGCGGCGCCCGAAGCGGTGTTGGCCGATCCGAAAGTGCGCGACGAGTTCAAAAAACGCCTCGACGCCCTTGCCCGCCGGAGCACCGGCGGCTCGACCCGCATCTGCCGGATCGTCCTGATGGCCGAACCGCCATCGCTCGATGCCGGCGAGGCCACCGACAAGGGCTCGATCAACCAACGCGCGGTGCTCACCCGCCGCGCGGGTTTGGTCGATGAGCTTTATTCTGTCACACCATCCGCCAATGTAATTGCCATCGAGCAACGGAACTGACCTGAATGGATCCCAAAGGACACGCCGCCATCGTCACCGGAGCCGCCTCGGGCCTCGGCGCGGAAACCGCGGCGCAACTCGCCAAGGCCGGCGCCAAGGTCGCCTGCTTCGACATCAACATCGACGGCGCGCGGGAGGTGGCCAGCAGGATCGGCGGCATCGCCGTCCACTGCGACGTCACCCGCGCCACCGGGGCCGAGACGGCGCTGAAGGAAGCGCGCGACAAGCACGGAGCCGCCCGCATTCCCGCGACGGCCCGATGCCGCTGTCCGAATTCGAGTGGATCATCGGGGTCAATCTGACCGGCACCTTCAACATGATGCGGCTCGTCGCCGCCGACATGC
This sequence comes from Alphaproteobacteria bacterium, assembly GCA_026400395.1. GTDB lineage: Bacteria > Pseudomonadota > Alphaproteobacteria > Rhizobiales > Xanthobacteraceae > Z2-YC6860. The sequence continues at coordinate 42,123 of JAPLPD010000145.1, forward strand.
AGAACCTTTCGCCTTTGCCTGACGGCGAGCGCGGCGTCATCGTCTCGACCGCTTCGGTCGCCGCCTACGAAGGCCAGATCGGCCAGGCGCCCTACGCCGCCTCCAAGGGTGGCGTCGCCGCGCTGACCATCCCGATTGCGCGCGAGCTGTCGCAGTTCGGCATTCGCGTCATGGCGATTGCTCCCGGCATCTTCGCCACCCCGATGTTGAAGGCGCTGCCGCAACCGGCACAGGATTCGCTCGGCGCCTCGGTGCCCTTCCCCAAGCGCCTCGGCGAGCCTCGCGAGTATGCTGAGTTGGTGCTGTTCATCCTGCGCAGCAGCTATCTGAACGGCGAGGTGATCCGCATCGACGGCGCGCTGCGCATGGCGCCCCGCTAGTTCGATGCTGACCTACACCCGCAACGCGCGCATCGAGTGGGGCGACTGCGATCCGGCCGGGATCGTGTTCTTCCCGCGCTATTTCGCCATGTTCGATTCCTGCACCACCGCGCTGTTTTCGCAGGCGCTGGGCATGAACAAACACCAGTTCCTGCGCCACTACGAATTTCAGGGCTATCCGATGGTCGACACGCGGGCGAAGTTCTACAAGCCCACGAAGTTCGGCGACGACGTCGTGATCGAGACCAAGGTGTCCGAGTTCCGGCGCTCCAGCTTCGACGTGCAGCATCGCATCACGCTCGACGGCGAACTGTGCGTCGAATGCTTCGACACCCGCGTCTGGGCCGCGCGGCATCCGGACGATCCGGAGAAGATCAAGGCCAAGCCCATCCCGCCCGAGGTTATCGCGAAGTTCGCGGGGCCCTGACATGGCCAGCGCCAAGCCCGTTGCCGTCATCACCGGCGCTTCCGCCGGCATCGGCGCGGCGCTGGCTCACGTGTTCGCGGACCACGGCCACGCGCTCGTGCTGGTGGCGCGCCGCGCGCCGCAGCTCAAGGCGCTGGCCGATCTCATCGAGGAGCGTGGCCGGGCGCGCCCGACCGTCATCGTCATCGATCTGAGCCGGCCCGACGCCGCCGCGCGCATCGAGGAGGAGCTGCGCGAAAGCGGCCTCGAACCGCAATATCTGGTCAACAACGCAGGCTTCGGCCTCGTCGGCGATTTCGCCGGCCTCGATCGCGCTGACCAGCTCGCCATGATCGACCTGAACGTGCGCGTGCTCACCGAGCTGTCGCTTCGTTTCGCCGCAAGCCTGGCGCAGCACCGCGGCGGCATGCTCAACGTCGCTTCGGTCGCGAGCTTCCTGCCGGGGCCGGGCATGGCGGTCTATCACGCTACCAAGGCCTACGTGCTGTCGTTCAGCGAAGCGCTGCACTGCGAGATGCAGTCCCAGGGCGTGCGCGTCACCGCCCTGTGCCCCGGTCCGGTGGTGACCGAATTCCAGGCGCGCGCCAGAATGCCCGACGGCTACTTCCCCCGTTTCCTAGCGCGGGCGGCGGAGCGCGTGGCCCGCGAGGGCTACGAGGGCATGATGCGCGGACAGCGCGTGGTGGTGCCGGGCTCAACCATCAAGATCGCCGTATCGCTCCTGCGGCTGCTGCCGCGCGGGCTCGTACTCTGGATGCTGCGAACCGCCGCGCGCCCGCGCTGATCGTGGCCGGCTCCCGGCCTTATCCGTGTTGCCGTTTACCGGAAAATGGCTACGCGGTTTGCTTTACAACCCTGCCATTCTCAGGCTGAATCGCCGCAAAGTTGGTGCACAAGCCAACCTCATATCCTGGGAGGGACCAAGCAATGTCAGCGACGACATTCAAGCTCGCGCCGGCGGCCGCACTGGTGATTTTGCTCGCCGCCGCTCCATCAGCATCGGCGCAGGACAAGACCATCGAGCTCAAGCTCGCGCACTGGGTACCGGCGTCGCATCCGCTGCAGAAGGGCTTCGAGGAATGGGGCCAGTCGGTCGAGAAGGCCTCGGGCGGCACAATCAAATACAAGATCTATCCGTCCGAGCAGCTCGGCAAGGCGTTCGACCATTACGACATGGCGCGCGACGGCATTGCCGACCTGACCTACATTAACCCGGGCTATCAGCCGGGCCGTTTTCCGATCATCGGCGCCGGCGAACTGCCGTTCCTGATGGCGAACGCCAAGGGCGGCTCATCGGCGCTCGATGCCTGGTATCGCAAATACGCCGCCGCCGAGATGAAGGGCGTAAAGTACTGCCTCGCGTTCGTGCACGATCCGGGCTCGTTTCATTCGCGCACCAAGAAGATCACGGTGCCCGCCGACATCAAGGGCATGAAAATCCGTCCGGCTCACGCCACCATGGCCACCTGGATGACGCAGCTCGGCGCCACCAACGTGCAGGGCGCGGCGCCGCAGGTGCGTGACATCATCGAGAAGGGCGTCGCCGACGCGGTGACCTTCCCCTGGGGCTCGGTGGTGCTGTTCGGCGTCGACAAGGTGACGAAGTACCACATGGAGGCGCCGCTCTACGTGACCACGTTCGCCTTTACGATGAACAAAGGCACCTATGACCGGATGTCCGCCGCGCAGAAGAAGGTGATCGACGATCACTGCACCACCGAGTGGGCCGGCAAGATCGGCGGGCCGTGGGCCGACTTCGAGCACGCCGGCATCGCCAAGATCAAGGCGCAGGCCGATCACGAGGTCTATTCGATCTCGAAGGAGCAACTCGGCGAGTGGCGCAAGTCCGCCGAGCCGCTGATCAACACCTGGTCGGCCAACGTCAAGAAGACCGGCGGCGACCCGGATGGCGCGATGAAGGAACTGCAGGACAAGCTGAAGCAGTACACCGCGTCGTACTGAGCCGCCTGAATGACGATCGTCATCGAGCGAAGCATCCGCCGCGACGGCGGCGAACTCCCTCTCCCCTTTGGGGAGAGGTGAAGAGAGTGCGTGGCTGACACTTTTGGGCGCAGCCGAAGGGAGCGATCGCGTGCCGCGCAATCTGATGGATCGCTTCATCGATGCCATCGAACTGATCGCGGCTGTCTTCGTCGGCATCGTCGCCTTCGACACGTTCCTGATCGTCATGCTGCGCTACTTCTTCAACATCGGCATTCCCGACAGCTACGACTTCGGCCAACTTCTGCTCGGCATCCTGATCTTCTGGGGCATCGCCGCCACCTCCTATCGCGGCGCGCACATCACCGTCGATCTGGTCTGGGCCAATGCCAGTCCGCGCTGGCAGCGCGTGATCGACGTGTTCGCCACGCTGGTGCTGCTGTTCGTCGTCACCGTGCAGACCTACACGCTGCTCGACAAGGTGATCTCGACCTACGAGTCGAACCTTGCGACGTTCGAACTGCGCCTGCCGACCTGGCCGTTTTTCGCCATTGCATGGCTCGGCGACGCCGCCGCCGTTCTGCTGATCGCGGTGCGGACCTATCGGCTGATCTTCCGTCCGGAGCTGCTTGGCGGCTCATACCAGATCAAGCCGGTCGAATGAGGCGCAACGCATGAGCTTCGATCTCAGCCCCGAAGCGGTGGCTATCGTCGGCTTCGTCGCGCTGTTTGCGCTGATGCTGCTGCGCGTTCCGGTCGGCATGGCCATGGGTTTGGTCGGTGTCGCGGGCTTTGCCTATCTCAACGGCGGCGGCCCGGCGCTCAAGATCGTCGGCCACACCTCGATGCGAACCGTCACCGACTGGAATTTCGCGGTTATCCCGATGTTCCTGCTGATGGGCTCCTTCGCCACCACCTCCGGCATGAGCCGCGAGTTGTTTCGCGCGGGCAATGCCTTCCTCGGCCATCTGCGCGGCGGACTCGGCATTGCCACCATCGCCGCCTGCGGCGGGTTCGCCGCGATCTGCGGCTCCTCGGTTGCGACCGCGGCGACCTTCTCGCGCGTCGCCTATCCGGAGATGCGGCGCTACGGCTATCCGCAATCGTTCTCGACCGGCGTGATCGCCGCCGGCGGAACGCTCGGCATCATGATCCCGCCCTCGACCGTATTCGCCGTGTACGGCCTGATCACCGAGCAGGACGTCGGCAAGCTGTTCATCGCCGGCGTCGTTCCGGGCCTGCTCGCGGTCGCCATGTACATGCTGACCATCACCGCGATCGGCCTGCTCCGGCCGGGCTTCCTGCCGGCCGGTCCGCGCAGCACATGGCCGGAACGGCTGGCGGCGATGCGCGACGTCTGGGCGACGCTGCTGCTGTTCGCCTTCGTCATCGGCGGGATCTATGGCGGGCTGTTCACCGCGACCGAAGCCGCCGGCATGGGCGCGGCCGGCGCGTTCATCATCGGCGTCGCGCGCGGGCGGCTTTCGCTCGCCGACATCCGCCGCTCGCTGCTGGAAGCCACCCGCACCACCGCCGCGGTGTTCACCGTGCTGATCGGCGCGCTGCTGTTCGGCTATTTCCTCACCATCACGCAGACGCCTCAGAACGTCACCGAATTCCTCACCGGCCTCGGCATCGGCAAGTACGGCATCCTGGCGCTGATCATGCTGATGTATCTCGTGCTCGGCTGCCTGATGGACGCCCTCGCCATGATCATTCTGACCGTGCCGATCGTGTTCCCGGTGATCAAGGCGCTGGGCTTCGATCCGATCTGGTTCGGCGTCATCGTCGTGATGACGGTCGAACTCGGCCTGATCCACCCGCCGGTCGGCATGAACATCTTCGTGATCAAGAGCGTGGTCGAGGACGTGAAGATTTCGACCATTTTCTACGGCGTCCTCCCGTTCATCATCACCGACCTGATCCGGCTGGTCATCCTGATCGCCTTCCCGGTCCTCGCGCTCTGGCTGCCGTCGCATATGTGAACCGTCGCGTGATGGTGCAGCGCGACGGATTCGAGATCGGGCACGGCGAGCGCATCGAAAAGGCATCCGGATTGCCGGCGGCACTGGCCCGCGCCAATCAGGGAGCGGCATCATGCCCGTCAACGCGCCTCAATAAACCACTCGACAAATCGCGGAACCCCGCCTTAAACACACATGGGCTCCAGGGAGAAACTCATGACGATGCGCGTCGATGCCTACACCCACTTCATTCCGGAACGCTTCTACAAGGACGTCATGTCCGTGGGCAGCCACAAGGACATCGGCAAACGCATGATGGGCGTGCCGGCCATCTTCGACATCAACGTCCGCAAGAAGGTCGTCGACAAGTTCAAGGACTATTGCCAGATCCTGTCCTATCCGATGCCTCCCTTCGAGCTGATGACCAAGAACCCGAAGGAGACCGAGGAGTACGCCAAGATCGTCAACGATGGCTTTGCCGAACTCTGCGCCAAGGACCCCGACCACTTCCCCGGCTGGGTCGCCCAGGCACCGATGTTCGCGCCGGACGTCGGCGTCCGAGAGGCCGCCCGCGCCATGAAAATGGGCGCGCTCGGCGTGCAGATCTACACCAACGTTGCCGGCAAGCCGCTCGACGATCCGTCCTTCGAGCCGTTCTGGAAAGCGATGAACAAGACCAAGACGCCGATCTGGCTGCATCCGTCGCGCACCGCGAGCTTCCCGGACTACCAGAGCGAAACCAAGTCGAAGTACGAGATCTGGTGGACGCTCGGCTGGTCCTACGAGACCGCCGCCGCCATGTCGCGGCTGGTGTTCTCCAAGATCATGGACCGCTATCCGAACCTGAAGATCATCACCCACCACATGGGCGGCATCGTACCGATGCTGGAAGGCCGCATCGGCCCCGGCTGGGACCAGATCGGCGCGCGCACTTCGGATGAGGATTACCAGAAGCTGAAAAAGTCGCTGAAGAAGCGCCCGCTCGACTATTTCAAGGAGAGCTTCTACTGCGACTCCGCGGTGTTCGGCGCCAAGCCCGCGACCGTGGCCGGCCTGGACTTCTATCCGAACGACCGGATCGTGTTCGCCTCCGACTGCCCGTTCGACCCGGAGAAGGGCACCTATTACATCCGCGAGACGCTGAAGATTTTCGACGATCTCGATCTATCGAAGAAGAAGTACAAGGCGATCATGCACGGGAACCTGGAGAAGATCACCGGCCGCAAGCTTGTGAAATAGCGCGCAGACCGCGCCGAAAATCCAGACCGCTATCGAATGGCCGGGCTCAGTCCCGGCCATTCTCTTTTGGCGAAGGCCGGTATTCGATGACGTTTCCAACATGCCCGCATGGCCCCTTGCAAAGCGATACGGCCCCCTGTGAGGCGCCGGCCCGGGCAGCGGCGGCGCCGGTTCGATCAAATGAAACTCAAACCCTATCGAGCCGGAGAATAGGTGGGATGCGCCCAATAACGCAAAATCCACCTTGAATTCCCGATGGCGGGCGGATACTCAAACCTGATCCATCTCCGATGGCTGCTGGTGAACCGGTGCGCTCGGCACTCGTGTGGACCGCAGCGATGACCTTCCAGCAAGTGGACCCGAATGGCCTTCAAATATCCCGATCTTAAAGAGCGACAACAGGCCGCGGCGACGGCCAAGAAGGCGCTCCTGGAAAAGTTCAAGGCGGCGGCGACCGACCCTGGTCTTGCCGAAAAGCAGGCCGAGCGCGTCGCCATCAACGAGGCACGGCTGGCCCGCGCCGCCGAGCGCGAAGCGGCCAAGAAGGCCCAAGAGGCCGAGCGTGCCAGGCAGGCTGCGATCGCAGCCGAACTGGCGGCCAAGGCACAGCGCGAGGCCGAAGAGGCCGCGGCGCAGTTGGAGCGTGAAAAGAACGAAGCCGCCGAACTTCTGGCGCTTCAGCAGAAGGCCGATCGCGACGCCCGCTACGCCGCGCGCAAGGCCGCAAAGAAGGAACGCCGGCGCGGATATTAATCGCGCGGCTCGCACGCGGAACTTACAATTTTGCTCAACGCCCGGACCCAAGCCGGGCGTTTTGCTTGTGCGGATCGCGTAACGCAACGCATCCCCAGCGTCCACAGCCCGCCACCCCATCCCATGAATCCCCGGCCCGCATCTGCTAGCGTTCCGCCTCATGGACGCCGCCCGGAACCTGCCCCCCGATGACGCCGCTGCGCCGCCGCCGGAACCGGTGGCTCCGCCGACCCCCGTGATGGCGCAGTACATCGAGATCAAGGCGGCCAATCCGGAGTGCCTCTTGTTCTACCGGATGGGCGATTTCTACAAATTGTTCTTCGAGGACGCCGAGACCGCCAGCCGCGCGCTCGGCATCGTGCTGACCAAGCGCGGCAAGCACCTCGGCCGCGACATCCCGATGTGCGGCGTGCCGGTCATCCGCTCCGACGAATACCTGCACCGCCTGATCGCCCAGGGCCATCGCGTCGCAGTGTGCGAACAGACCGAGGACCCGGCCGAGGCGAAGAAGCGCGGATCGAAGTCGGTGGTGAAGCGCGACGTCGTGCGCCTCGTCACGCCCGGCACGCTGACCGAGGACACGCTGCTCGACGCCCGGCGCAACAACTACCTGCTCGCCATCGCGCGGGCGCGCGCCTCGGCCGCCGACGCGGCGAGCCAATTCGCGCTCGCCTGGATCGACATTTCCACCGGCGAGTTCCGCATCGCGGAATGCGACCGCGCCGGGCTGCCCGCAGAGATCGCGCGGCTGGAGCCCGGCGAGATCGTGGTGTCCGACGCGCTCTACTCCGACCCGGAGTTGGCGCCGTATCTGCGCACGCTGCCGGCCGTGACGCCGGTGACGCGCGACGTGTTCGATGGCGCCACCGCCGAACGGCGGCTGTCGGATTATTTCGCGGTCGCCACCAGCGCGGCGTTCGGCGCGTTGTCGCGGCTGGAGCTGAACGCCGCCGCAGCCTGTGTCACTTACGTGGAGCGCACGCAACTCGGCAAACGGCCGCCGCTGTCGCCTCCGGTTCGCGAAGCGCACGGCACCACGCTGTCGATCGATCAGGCCACGCGGGCAAACCTCGAACTGGTCCGCACACTCGGCGGCGAACGGCGCGGCTCGCTGCTCGCCGCCATCGACCGCACCGTCACCTCGGCCGGTTCGCGGCTGCTGGCGCAGCGGCTCGCCGCGCCGCTGACCGATCCGACGGCGATTGGCCAGCGGCTCGACACCGTGGAGATTTTCGTCGGCGACGCGCTCGCCCGCCAGCAGACCCGCGAACTGCTGGCGATCGCGCCGGACATGGCACGAGCGCTGGCCCGGCTGGTGGTCGGCCGCGGCGGGCCGCGCGACCTCGCCGCCATTCGTGACGGCATCGGGGTGGCGACGGGACTCGCTGCGCGGCTCGACAAGCTCGCGAAAAAGTCCTCGGAGCTGAACAGCGTGCTCGGCGCGCTGCTTGCGCCTGAGCAGGCCGTGATGCGCGAGATGATCGCAGCGCTCGCGGATGAACTTCCGCTGTTCAAGCGCGACGGCGGCTTTGTGCGCGAAGGCTACGACGCGGCGCTGGACGAGTCGCGGAGCCTGCGCGACCAGTCGCGCCAGGTGGTGGCTCAGCTGCAGGCCCGCTACGCCGACAACACCGGCGTCAAGTCACTGAAGATACGGCACAATAACGTGCTCGGCTATTTCGTCGACGTGACCGCGCAGCATGGCGAGAAACTGCTCGGCGCACCGCTCAACGCGACCTTCATCCACCGCCAGACCCTTGCGGGGCAAGTCAGATTTACGACGACCGAGCTGGGCGATCTGGAATCGAAAATCGCCAGCGCCGGCGACCGCGTACTCGGCCTGGAGCTGGAGATATTCGAGCGGCTTTCCGCGATGGTCGTGGCCGCGAGCATCGAAATCAAAGCCGCCGCCGAGGCGCTCGCGGTGCTCGATGTTTCGTCGGCGCTGGCGATGCTCGCGGTCGAGCGTGCCTATGTTCGCCCGGAGATCGACCGCTCGGTGGACTTCATCATCGAAGGCGGCCGCCACGCCGTGGTCGAGCAGGCAATCAGCGATCCGTTCGTGGCCAACGATTGCGATCTTTCGCCGCCACCCCCTCCCTTCCCTCCCCCGCTTGCGGGGGAGGGAAGGGAGGGGGCCGGGCGCATCTGGCTGCTCACCGGCCCGAACATGGCGGGCAAGTCGACCTTCCTGCGGCAGAACGCGCTCATCGTCGTGCTGGCGCAAATGGGCGGCTTTGTTCCGGCAAAGCGCGCCAAGCTCGGCGTCGTCGATCGCTTGTTCTCGCGCGTCGGCGCCGCCGACGATCTGGCGCGCGGGCGTTCGACATTCATGGTCGAGATGGTGGAGACCGCGGCGATCCTCAATCAGGCCGGCGAGCGTTCGCTGGTCATACTGGACGAAATCGGACGCGGCACCGCGACGTTTGACGGCCTTTCGATCGCCTGGGCGTCGATCGAGCACCTGCATGAGCAGAACCGTTGCCGCGCGTTGTTCGCGACGCATTTTCATGAGCTCACCGCGCTGGCGCCCAAGCTCAACCGTCTGCACAACGCCACCGTCCGCGTGAAGGAATGGCAGGGCGAGGTGGTGTTCCTGCATGAGGTGATCCCCGGCGCGGCCGACCATTCCTACGGTATCCAGGTGGCGAAGCTTGCCGGATTGCCCACCGGGGTGATCGAGCGGGCCAAGGTGGTGCTCGCGATGCTCGAAGCCGACGACCGCGCCAAACCGCGCGGTTTCGAGGACCTTCCGTTGTTCGCAGCGCCGCTCCGGCCGGCGGCGCCGGACCCAAGGCAGGCCGCGATCGACGCGGTGCTCACGATGCTCGGGTCCGTACATCCTGACGAACTGTCGCCTCGCGAGGCGCTCGAGGCGTTGTACGCGCTCAAGCAGCGTGCTCCCGGCTGACCATTTAGACGCAGGCGCGGCGGCCCGCCCTGTGATAAATTCAGACCCAACGACAACAGAATAACCTCGAGGGAGGCGATGAACATCGTGCTTGGGCGCCTGATTCTGCTCGCCTGCCTGCTCGCTTGCGAAGCCCCGCCTGCGCTGGCGCAGACCTACCCCAACCGCACCGTCACCATCGTGGTGACATCCGCCGCCGGCGCGCTGACCGACGCGCTGACCCGCGCCGTCGCCCAGCGGCTATCGCAGATGTGGGGCCAGAGCATCATCGTCGAAAATCGTGGCGGCGCGGGCCACAACCTCGCCGCCGCCGCGGTCAAGGCCGCCGCCGCCGACGGCTACACGCTGCTGTCCTCCGAGACCGGATTCGCCACCAGCCAGCCGCACCTGCACAGCAAGAGCAAGTCCGCCTACGACCCGGAGACGGACTTCATCCCGGTCGCGGGATACGCCGGAATCCCCATCGGCGTGCTGGTGAATCCGTCGTTGCCGGTGAAGTCGATGGCCGAGTTCATCGCCGTCGCCAAGCAGAAGCCGCTCACCTATGGCACCGCGGGCCTCGGCACCGCCCCGCACACCGCGGCGCTGCTTCTGGAAAGCATGGCCGGCATCAAGATGACCGCTGTGCACTATCGCGGCGCAGCCCCAGCGCTGAACGACCTGATCGCCGGCCACATCAACATGATCACCATGGGGCCGTCGGTGGCGCTGCCTGCGGTCAAGGACGGCAAGATCAACATCCTCGGCTTCGGCAGCGAGAAGCGCGTCGCGCAATATCCGGACGTGCCGACTGTGGCCGAAACGGTGCCGGGCTACGAGGCCGCCGTCTCGTTCGGCCTGTTCGCGCTGAAGACAACGCCGCGCGACATTCTCATCAAGATCAATACAGACATACAGAATGTCATCCACGACCCGGAATTTCACAAGCGCTTCCTGGAGTCGCTGGTGGTGCAGCCCATACCGGGCTCGCTGGATGCGTTCGCCGAGTATCTGCGCAAGGACTCCGCCAAGTGGGCCCAAGTCATCAACGCGGCAAATTTGAAAATCGATTGAGGGGCGCGATGCGGACCCGGCTCGGCACAATCGGCTTGCTTGGATGCATGCTGGCTTGCCTGTTGGCCGGAACGCCCGCGCAGGCGCAATCCTATCCTAACAGGCCGATCACCATCGTGGTTCCGGCCGCGCCCGGCGGCGTCAGCGACGTGATGGCGCGCCTGGTGGCCCAGCGCCTCCAGACTGCATGGGGCCAGCAGGTCATCGTCGAAAACCGCGGCGGGGCAAACCATGCCATCGGCGCGGCAATGGTCGGCAAAGCCGCGCCCGACGGTCACACCATGATGGTCGCCGCCGAGACGGTTTTCGTCATCAATCCCACGCTGCATTCAGGGAAGCTGCCCTACGATATCAGTGACTTCGCGCCGGTCACCGGCCTTGTCCGCATCAACCAGGGGCTGCTCGCGCATCCTTCGCTGCCGGCCAACAACATCGCCGAACTGATTGCGCTCGCCAGACAGAAACCCGGCGAGATCACCTACGGCAGTTCCGGTCTGGGCGCCGCCGGTCACGTCAACGTCGCGCTGCTGGAAAGCATGTCCGGCATCAAGCTCTCGCCGATTCACTACCGCGGCGCGACGCCCGCGCTCAACGACGTGCTCGCCGGACACATCATGCTCACCTCCGTCAGTCTCAGCGCGTCGGTGCCACCCTATCGCGCCGGCAAGGCGAAGATGCTCGCGGTCGGCAGCGCCAAGCGCCTGCCTGACCTCCCCGAGGTGCCGGCGACCGCCGAGACGGTGCCCGGCTACGAAGCCGTCACCTGGTTCGGGCTGTTCACCACCAACGGCACGCCGCGCGAGATCATCGGCAGGATCAACGCCGAGATGCGGGGGCTGTTCGCCGACCAGGTTTTCATCGACCGGACCATCGCTCCCAACATGTTCGAGTCGATGGTCAGCACGCCCGAGCAATTCGCCGAGTTCATCAAGGCCGACAGCGCCAAATGGTCCAAGGTGCTGCGCGAAGCCAACATCAAGGTCGATTAGGGGACCGCGCCGGAAGGGGGAAACCCATGAAGAACTGGATTTGCGTTCTGGCTTTGCTCGGTTGCCTGTCGGCCGTGACATCGGCGCAGGCGCAAACCTATCCCGCGCGCCCGATCAACCTCGTCGTGACGGCGGCCGCCGGTGGGGTGACCGACGTGGTGGCGCGCGCCTTCGGCCAAAAGCTGACTGAAGCCTGGGGCCAGCAGGTGATCGTCGAGAACAAGGGCGGCGCCGCTCACGTCACCGGCGCCACATCGGTCGCGCGCGCTGCGCCCGATGGCTACACGCTGCTGGTGGCCGAGGCCGGCACCTTCTCTATCAACCCGGCGATCTACCTGCGGGGCAAGCTGACCTACGACGAAAAGACCGACTTCATTCCGATCACAGGACTTGTTCGCATCAATCAGGCGCTGCTCGCCAGCAATTCGCTGCCGGTGTCGAACGTCAAGGAATTGATCGAACTTGCCAAGAAAAAGCCCGGCGAACTGACCTTCGGCACCGCGGGCGTCGGCTCCGCGCCGCACATGAACATCGAGCTTCTGCAGTACATGACGGGCATAAAACTCGTACCGGTGCATTACCGCGGCGCGGCTCCCGCGCTGACCGATGTGATGGCCGGACATATCAACCTGATGTCGGTCAGCGCCAGTTTGGCTCTGCCGCCGCATCGGGCCGGCCAGATCAAGATCCTCGGCATTGGCAGCGAGAAGCGGATGTCGGTGGCGGCCGACATCCCAACCGTGGCCGAGACCGGACTGCCGGGCTACGAGGCAACCACTTGGTTCGGCCTTTTCGCGCCGGCCGGCACGCCGCGCGACGTTGTGATGAAGCTCAACGCCGAAGCCAAGAAAGTCTTTTCCGATCCGGTGTTCGAGGAGAAGTTCATGGCGCCGCAAATGTTCCAGTCGCTGGTGATGGCGCAGGAGCATTTCGACACCTTCATCAAGGCCGAAATCCAGAAATGGTCGAAGGTGATCCAAGCCGCCAAAATCAAGATCGAATAAGCCAAACTTCTGCGCCGCTGGTTTCCCCTCTCCCATTTGCGGACGGGCCGGCGCGAAGCGCGGGCGGGTGAGGGGTTAACCCAGATCGAGAGTCCAAGCCCCCCTCGCCCACCTCTCCCCAACGGGAAGCCGCGCCGCCCGCCGCACCCGCTTCTAACCATCCGGCCGATGCTTTACTGATGTCCGCATGAGCAAAGGCCAGCGCTATCCCTCCGAAAGTCGCGAAACCACCGACGCCGCCTCCGGCCGGCGCATCCGGCAGATCACCAGCCATCCGTCGATCCACCATCACCCGTTCTTCTTCGTGCCAGCCTACGACCAGGCGATGAAGCGGCTTATCTTCGTGTCGTACCGCGCAGGGACCCCGCAAATCTTCTTCGAGGATCGCGCCAGCGGCGAACTGGTGCAGGCGACCGGCCGGCCCGATCTCGCCGACTGGTCGATCATTCCCTCCGGCGACGG
>JAPLPD010000046.1 GCA_026400395.1 Alphaproteobacteria bacterium
GCGCAACGACGCGCCGTTGTACGCATTCCGGCCGTTCGCGCTGTTCGTGATGCTGTTCCCGCACCTGATCGCCGGACCCATCGTGCGTCACAACGAACTGGTGCCGCAGTTCGACGAAGACCCCCGCCGCGACGGCATGTGGGCGCGCATCGGCATCGGCCTCACGCTGTTCACGCTCGGCTTTGCGAAGAAGGTCCTGCTCGCCGACAAGCTCGCCAATGTCGCCGACCCGCTGTTCGCGCAGGCGCGCGACAGCGTGCTGACGTTCGGCGAGGCATGGACTGCCGCGCTCGGCTTCACCTTCCAGCTGTTTCTGGATTTTTCCGCTTACACCGAAATGGCCATCGGCATCGCACTGGTATTCGGGCTGCTGCTGCCGGAGAATTTTCGCCGCCCATACTTGTCGGCGGACCTGCGCGAATTCTGGCGGCGCTGGCACATCTCGCTGTCCAACTTCATCCGCGACTATCTCTACATTCCGCTCGGCGGCAGCCGCCATGGCGTCGGGCGCTATGTCGTGGCAACGATCCTCACCATGGGAATCTGTGGCCTCTGGCACGGCGCGGGCTGGACCTACGTGGTGTGGGGCCTTTGGCACGGCGTCGGCCTCGCGGTGAACCGCGGCTGGCAACAGCTGAACCGCCCGCTGCCATGGGTCGCAGCCTGGGCGATCACCATGCTGTTCGTCATCGCCGGCTGGGTGCTGTTTCGCGCGGCGGACTTTCCAACAGCGGCGTCGATGCTGCGCTCGATGGCCGGCGGCAATGGTTTTAGCGGCTCGCTCGGCCACCTCGGCCTGCTGATCGCGGGTGCCGCGGCAAGCGCGCTCATCCCCTCGGCCTACGAGATCAAGGACATGCGGCCGATCCTCAACCCGGTGACGGCAACCGCGATGGCGGTGCTGGCTGGCTTGTGCGTTCTCGAAGTCGGCCAAGGCCCGGCCGTCAACTTCATCTACTTCCGGTTCTGATCGGGCGCATGGCGATCTGGCAAAATCTTTTCACACGCGGCGCGGCCGATGACGCGGCATGGCGGCGCTTTGCGGTCTGGCTGCTCACCGTGTTCGGCGGCGGCATCGCTATCATCTATCTCGCGCTCATCGTCATCGACCCCTACGACACCGGCCGCTTCCCGACCTTCATGCCGGCGGGCATCCCCGACGAGCATCAGCAGGTCAACAGCGCGAGCCGCGGCCGCAATCCTGCCTTCAATGCCGCCATCTTCGGAAACTCCCACGGGCAACTGCTCAGTCCGCAACGCCTGTCGGCGCAGACCGGCATGCGCTTCGTGCAGATGACATCGCCCGGCTCGGGCCCGCGCGAACAGCTCACCTTCATGCGCTACTTCCTGCGCCATCATCCCGATACGCAGGGGATCGTGCTGGCGGCGGACGAACGCTGGTGCACCCACGACGCGGCCCTGCCCGCGCTGTTTCAGTTCTCGCCGTGGCTTTATGAAAGCAACTTCCAGTACCTGACGCACATCCTCAGCACCCGCGCGATTGTCGCTGCGCGAAAGCGCGTCATGATGGCGCTCGGCAAATTGCCTGCCTACGATCCTGCCGGAAGCCGCTCCGCGCCATCGCCACCCCGACCGATGTGAACCGCTCTTTCCCGGCGCTGGAAGCCCTCGATACTTTCACCGCCACGCTGCCGGCGTCGCTCCCCATCGTGATCGTGATGCCGCCGCAGTCATCCCAAATGCTGCCCGAGACCGGCACTGTTGCCGCCAACGAACTCGCCGTCTGCAAGGAAGCGATCGCCCGCCGGGTGCAGGAGCGCGGACGCGGCGTATTCCTGGACTATCTCGTGGATGGCCCCCGCGCCCGCGATCCGCAGAATTTCATGGACCGCGACCATTACCGCCTCCCCATCGCCCGCGAGATCGAAACAGCCATCGCAAGCGCCCTGCGCGCGGCAAA
>JAPLPD010000192.1 GCA_026400395.1 Alphaproteobacteria bacterium
ACGCGGATGTGGATAACGAGGGGCGACGCTACCGCTGTGAAGGCGCGCGACCCCCCTCGTTACCCACAAACGCTCAGCCCCATCCAAAAGGGGACATTCTCATTGTGAGGAACGAGGGGACATTCTCATTGTGCGTTGACAGGTCGATGCACTCGACAGGTCGATGCACTCGAGATGTTAAGGCCGGACTTCGACGCGGCGCCGACTTTCTCCCCATCCCAGGCCACCCCACTAGGGGCGGAAGACTCCATTCAGATCGCGATCACGCGGCGGTGATCCAAAGGCACATTCGGACACGATTCTTTCATTTGATGTTGTTCCTGCAGGGAACCCATTCTCCCTCCTACGGCTTGGATAGCCGGGAATTCCTGTATGGATGATCAAACTCGGCCACCTTTGAAAGCCCGCACCTTGGCTTGCCAGGCTTTGGGCGCGGGGGACCCATCGACCGGGGCGGTGGTCCCGCCGATCCATATGTCCGCGACCTATCTGCGCGACGCGGACAACGGATACAGCAACGGTTTCGTCTATGGCCGCGCCGATAACGCGACGTTACAGCAAACTGAGGCACTGGTCGCTGCGCTCGAAGGCGCCGACGAAGCGATGATGTTCGCCTCCGGCATGGCCGCCGCCACGACGGTGTTCATGGCTCTGGACAAGCCGACCCACATCGTCGCGTCGAAGGTCATGTACTGGGGGTTCAGGTCGTGGCTTCGCGATATCGCCCGCTTCGGACACTCGGTTACCTTCGTCGAAACGTCCGATCTGCAGGCGGTCCGCGATGCCGTCCGCCCTGGCGAAACGGGACTGCTTTGAATCGAGACTCCCAGCAATCCGCTGTGGACCGTGACCGATATCGCGGCAATTTCCGAGATAGCGCATTCGGTTGGAGCGGCGTTGTGCGTCGACTCGACCGTATCGACTCCGATCCTCACGCGGCCGATCACGCACGGTGCAGACATCGTCGTCCACTCGGCGACAAAGTATCTGAATGGACATTCCGATATCGTGGCCGGTGCTCTGGCTGCGGCAAGCCCTAGTGAACTGTGGACCCGTATCCGGCAAGTCCGGATGCAACTCGGGAATTCGCTCGGGCCTTTCGAAGCGTGGTTGCTGATGCGAGGAATGAGGACACTCGACATTCGGGTGAGAGAGCAGTCAAAAACGGCATCCTCTCTCGCCCATTGTCTGGTCGGCCATCCGGCGCTGCATCGGGTTCTTTACCCGGGCCTCAAGACGCATCCAGGCCACGATGTTGCCGCGCGCCAGATGAACGGCGGGTTTGGGGGAATGTTGTCGGTGCGAGTTAATGGCGGCGAACAGTCCGCGGTCAAAGTCGCCAGTTTCGTCAAAGTTTGGAAGCGGGCCACTTCGCTTGGCGGCGTCGAAAGCCTGATCGAACATCGATCTTCGATTGAAGGACCGGGCACGCCTTGCCCTAGCGATCTGCTCCGACTTTCGGTTGGGCTGGAAGATCCGGACGAACTGCTTTTCGATCTGGTCCGCGCTTTGGAGCACGCCCTGTGAGTCACGACCGGCAAAACAATATGTTGGGCAAAGTCGCCGTGGCCGTTGTTTGCAAGACGCCGTCTCCCGGCAAATCGAAGACCCGGCTCTCGCCGCCGTTGCGGCCGGAAGACTGCGCGGCCATTTCGTCATGTTTCATCCGGGATCTGTCTCGCACGATCGGGAAGCTGGCCGAAGACGGCGATTCGGTCGGATATGCGGTGTACACGCCCGCCGGCTCCGAGGAGGCGCTACGCACGTTGCTTCCCGATCGCTTCGAACTGGCGCTGCAGTGTGACGGCGACTTTGGTGAACGCCTGCTTCAGGGCGCGAAAGACCTGATCGACGCCGGACATGACGGCGCCATTCTGATCAATTCGGACAGCCCGACACTGCCGGTGTCGATTCTTCGGGCTGCCGTGGACGCGGTCCGCACCGGCGATAACGTCGTTCTGAGTCCCGCCCTGGATGGCGGATATACTCTGATCGGCCTCTCCAGGCTGCACCGCCGTCTGTTCGAAGACATTCCGTGGAGCACAAGCCGTGTTTATGAACTCACGCTCGACCGGGCCCGCGAAATCGGTATCCCGGTCATCAGTGTGCCCGGCTGGTACGATGTCGATGACGCCGCCTCGCTGCATCTGTTGGAAGAAGAAATGTCGGGACGTCCACTAACTTTCACCGATATCCCCGGATCGGATGCGCCGGCCACGCGGCGGTTCCTGCGAAGCCGCCTGGCCGCGGTCGCCGAGCCGGCCCTATAGATCGGGCATTCATCAATGATGCTCCCGTCAGGCCAACGGCGCGTTTCGGTGATCATTCCGTGTCTCAACGAATCCGAACCGATCGCGGATGTCGTTCGCGAAGTTCTCGCACAACACGTTGACGAAGTCATTGTGGTCGATAACGGCTCGACCGACGACACGGCAGGACGCTCGGCCGCGGCGGGCGCAACCGTCGTGAGCGAGCCCCGTCACGGTTATGGGCGTGCGTGCGCCGCGGGTCTTGCGGCCGTGCCATCCGGGACCGAGATCGTCTGCTTTCTGGATGGCGATGGGAGCGACGTGCCGCAATTCCTCGCGGCCATCGTGAACCCGGTCGCGGAGGGGCAGGCGGATTTCGTCATGGGCACGCGGCTGCGCGGTCATCGCGAGCCGGGCAGCATGACGCCCCAGCAGGTGCTCGCCGGGGGGCTGGCGGGCGTTCTCATGAAACTCGCCTATGGCGTGACATTCACCGACATGTCGCCCTTCCGCGCCATGCGCCTGGACCGTCTTCGCGAGCTCGGCATGCGTGAGCAGACCTACGGCTGGAATCTGGAAATGCAAATGCGGGCGGCCGCCGCCGGCTGGCGCATCCTGGAAATTCCGGTCGATCATCGGCGGCGCCGCGGCGGCGTCTCCAAGGTGTCTGGCAATATCGTCGCCGGCATGAAGGCGGCTTGGAAAATCACAGTGACATTCTTGCGCCTTGCCGTCTCGTTGCGGTCGGTGCCGCGTGGAATTGCCGCCGAGGGACAATTGAAATGAAAGTTGGCTCATCAGGAAAACGAGTGGGTGAATCTGATGGGGAATGCGGCCTGAAGGCCTATGGATACTGGGTTTTCGGGGTTTCGTAAGGCGGTTGAATTGGGCATCATTTCCCGATGGCCAACTCATCGAAGCGACAGCGG
>JAPLPD010000023.1 GCA_026400395.1 Alphaproteobacteria bacterium
CATGAACTGGCAATTGCAGGACGCCAAAAACCGCTTCAGCGAGGTGGTGAGCAAGGCCATGCGCGAGGGGCCGCAGACCGTCACCCTGCGTGGTGATCGTGCCGCGGTCGTGGTCTCGGCCGAGGATTATGACCGGCTGACAGCGGCCAAGCCGACGCTTGCCGATCACCTCTTGAGTGGCCCGGCCTGGGATGATGCCTTTGTCTTGGATGTGAACACACGCCATGCTTCCGGCCCGCGTGACATCGACCTGTGAGCTGGAACTGCCATGTATTTGCTCGACACCAACATCGTTTCTGAAACCCGGCGCGGCTCGTCTGAGGCGACGGCGTGGATACGCTCCGTCAAAGGCCGCACTCTGCATGTGAGCGTCATCACCCTTGGCGAGATCATGCGCGGCATCCAGCTCAAGGAGCGTAAGGACCCGAAAGCGGCAGCAATCCTCGCCGAATGGCTGATTGCCCTGCGCGAGCTTGACCGCGAGACGGTTCTGCCAGTAACGGAAGCCGTCGCTCTCGATTGGGGGCGTCTCAGTGCTGACCGCAGCCGCAACACCGCCGACGGGCTGATCGCGGCCACCGCACGTGTGCATGACCTCATTCTGGTCACTCGCAACGTTACCGATTTCGAAGATACGGGCGTATCAATCATCAACCCCTGGAATCTGTGACCATGGCGGTTTCCGCAAAATGTCCCGACAACAGTGATCCGTCTCTCTCTGCTCATACGGTCTCCATCGATCAGGCGTTAAACTCGGCGTTCAATGCCTCGTGGCCGGGCTCCATCGCCATGCTGTCAAGGGCGCGCAGCTCCTCTTCGCTCCAGTCGTCCGGCCGGATGATGCAACGGTCGCGCGCGCAATCAGTCGCTCATACTCGTCATATGACAGCACGACATTCTCCGGCTTGCCATGCTTGGTGACGATGACAGGCTGGCTCAAGGCACGATCCAGCGCATCGCCGACCTGGGCTTCGCCGCGTAGCGCCAGGGGAAAGCTCCCCGTCTTCGCACGGCCGACGGTCGGCAAGTTGACAGTACCTTGCTGAACCCCTCAGAAACTGCTTGGTAAGGAATTGTAAAGGTTTGGGGAAACTGACGTGGCTAAGAGCGATATCGGCAAGCCCAACGGGTCCAAACGCGTCGAGGCGCTGTCAGACAAACCAAAATAGTCTCAGAATTCGCCCAAACCCGTCATTGTTCAGGCCGCGCAGAGTTGACGCCACTCGACGAGAGCGGCGGCGCGGCGATCCTTGAAATTCTGCCGGCTGATGAGGGTGCGCTCCTGGTTGAAGTGGTTGTGAATGGAGCCGTGCAGGGCGGCGAATTTCTGCAGGCTTCGCATGCGCCGAAAGCGGGGCATGGCGCGTTCTCGTCGTCGAAACGGTTGATGCGAATTCTCGGCGCGGTTGTTTAACCACCTGCCGGTTTCTCGCTTATCGATCGCGCCCAGAGCCTTGAGCGCCGCTCCATAAGATGCCAGGCGATCGGTCACGATCGTCTCGGTCTGGCCATGTCGTCGAAGCGATTTCCTGAGGAATCTCAATGCCGCCTTCTTGTCGCGGCGCTTTGTGACGAAGCTTTCGAGCACCTCGCCTTCATGATCGAC
>JAPLPD010000262.1 GCA_026400395.1 Alphaproteobacteria bacterium
CCACGACAATCAAATCACGCGTCACGAAAATATCGCTTGCGTTATCGTCGCGCCGCGACAATCATCTCCTCGCCGCGACCGCCAAAATGGCCATCCTGATTGTCGCGGAGTTCTCATCCAGATTGTCGCGCTACACGCAAGGCCGAGAGATTGCCACCAGCCCATTTCCTTGCCTGCACGGTGCGCCTCCCGATGGTGCGCTCGGCAGAGCGGAACCGTAAACTCGTCGCTAGCCTTGCGGCCGAGCGCCAGGGGCTGGGCAAACCGCAGATGATGCGGGTCGGAAGGCTGCCGGGCACAGACCAGGCACGGCTGCGTCCTCACGAATTGCAGATGCTCCTTGTTGCGATGGCGCCGTGTTTTGGCGATGGGTAACGACCGGCCGTTGGACTCGCCCAAGGCGGCATCGGACGACACGTGCGCGTCAGGCCCCACTTGAACGCCTTGTTTCGGGCTGTCGGGCAAGGCCGGCTGCATAGGCGTCGATTCGGAGAGATCGGCGGCCAAGCTTTCAAGCTTGGTTTCGAAGGCATTTTCGATAAGGCGGGCATCGGCCGCGGTAAGACTGTTTTTAGGCCGAAGCATCGTGCTAGCCCACGTTGTGGCCGTGCCCGATGACGCAAGGCTCTTGATCTCTGCGAGCATCGCTTCGCGCAACCGTGCCGAGTCTTGCGGCGGAAGTGGGGCCTGACGAGGCGGCACCGATTTGCCTCGACCGACGGAAGCCAGGCCATTTCCGCCATGAGAACCTTTTGCGTTGCCGCCAGGAACCACGGCGGGTCGAAGTGCGGGTCCATCAGCGAAGGCCGCATTGAGATCCGGCGCGTCGAGATCGTCCTCACCCGCGATTCCGACCAGCGTAAACAACGCGTATCGGCGGGCATAAGTCAGCGCCGCGCCCATGCGCTGCGGCGAGTTCATGTCGCTCATCGGGCAGACCGGCCAATCCGAGGCGATCCATTCACCGGAGGAATGTGCGAGCACACTGTTCAGGCGCACCGTTCGGCTGGCCTCGTCGATCGCGGTGGTTTGCACCAGTGCGATTTCATGCTGCCCGAGGGCCTTGCGCGCGAGTTCAAGGCCCGCTGAGAGCGGAGCGTATCGAAAGGTTCGTTCGGTGCCCTGCTCCCGCCGGTCTTCTCGGATTGTCGCCGTCATGGTTTTCTCCGGATTGACCAGGACGGCCTGCGCTTTCGCCAAGGCAGATGCGATGGCCGCAATACTCGGACTTGACCTATGCATGGGCCGCCTCCGTCTGCAGCAGTTCAAAGCTCACCGCGCCCGATTTGGAGCGCTTTCCGCGGACGCCATGTCCGATGGCCTCTTTGGCGTCTTCAGGCATCAGCATCTTCAGTTCGCTCTTGGCCCTCTCGTGATCGAGGAAGGCCTGGCGGGTGTCCCGGAACAGCCCTGCTAAGTCGCTCCATGAATTCGAACTGCTCATGTCGACGACGCGGACCGCCTCGATGCGCGCTCGAGGCGGCTCGGCATTGATCAGGTGCGGCGCCTCGCCGGATTGGACGCAGCGCCAGAATTTCTTCTCTGCGGAAACCAGAACGCTCAGATAGAGCGGGTCGATCGGAACGGCGATCTCGACCCATTTGCCACCACCGGTGATGATCGAGAGCACCGAGCTCCGCAAGTTTGTGACCCACATGTTGTGCTGGAGCTGCGGCATGTATTTCTCGGCAGCGGCCTCCTCCGAAAACGACCAAGGCAGCATGAACTTGGACTCGAAGACGGCTTCGGTTCCGTCCACGATCCCATCTAACGTCGCTCCCATCCATGGAATGAGTGCATGCCTGACATGGCGCTGCACATCGCGAACATGACGGCCCGAGTTTTTCTCATACCAGCTTCGGTTCAAATTCTCGGTTACGCTTCCGAGCTGCACGATGAGATTGCCTGATAGATCCGGCGGAGCGGCCTCTCCTCGTTTCTCCCGCCACAGGCGCAGCAGAGCGCCTTCATCGTTTCCCATAATGGCCCGAACATCCGAACCGCCGACGAAAGAACGGCGACTATTTGCACCAACCGCGGTAAAATCTGTCATGATCGACCTCCTCGATTTGATGCCTGAGGTATTAAATCGAGATCGATATAAAGTCAATACCTCAGGTATCATTTAATACTCTAGGCACTGATAGTGGTTCCGCCTCTCACAAGTGAACTGATCCGCGCGGCAAGAGCGCTCCTGAGATGGGAGCAGCGGGATTTGGCTGAAGCCTCTGCAGTCTCGCTTCCGACAATCAAACGTCTGGAATCAAAGCCGGGAGTTTTGGGAGCCCATCATTCGACGGTGGCAGCCCTGCATCGCGCTTTGGAGAACGCTGGCATTAAATTCATAGAAGAGAATGGCGGAGGCCCTGGTCTACGCTTGGCCAAGGCACCTCAGCCAAAAAGGCACGAATGATGCGGTCATGACCGTCGACGAAGTCGAACCCAAATTTCGGAAGCTGCTCTGGAAGCGCTCCGACGTGCCAGCTAAATGCCAAAGACAACGATAGGGAATGTCTTGAACCTCCTCATCAGACCCAGCGCATGACCAAAATCATTCCCATCATTTTGGCCGGCGGCGCCGGGACCCGGCTTTGGCCGGTGTCTCGCGACGCGCTCCCGAAGCAGTTTCTGCCTCTGGTCGGCGAACGATCGACCTACCAGGACACCTTGCTGCGGGTGGCCGAGAGCAACGTGTTCGCGCCGCCGATTATTATCACGGGCGCAGACTTCCGATTTTTCGCGCGCCGGCAAGCCGAGGACATCGGCATCGATGCCACCGTTGTCATAGAGCCGATGCGCCGCGATTCAGGCCCAGCGGTGGCGGCGGCAGCCGCGCTCGCCCGAAGCCGCGATCCGGATTCGGTGGTGCTGGCGCTCGCCGCGGACCATGTGATCCTCGACGTCGAAGAATTCCGCGCCGCCTGTGCCGCCGGCCTAAAGGCCGCAGAGCTTGGGCGTATCGTCACCTTCGGCATCACGCCGAACGCCCCCAAGACCAGCTACGGCTATATCCGTCGCGGCGAGCCGGTTAGCGGCGCCGAACAAGTCTTTGCGGTCGACGCGTTCGTGGAGAAGCCGA
Source organism: Alphaproteobacteria bacterium (assembly GCA_026400395.1). Classification (GTDB taxonomy): domain Bacteria; phylum Pseudomonadota; class Alphaproteobacteria; order Rhizobiales; family Xanthobacteraceae; genus Z2-YC6860. The sequence goes on from JAPLPD010000262.1 coordinate 3,080, forward strand.
ACCTTGAGACCGCGGGGCGCTATGTCGCCGAAGGCTATCTCTGGAATTCCGGCAACTTCCTGTTCCGTGCCGACGTGCTGCTTTCCGAACTCAACCGGTTTGAGCCGGCGATGGTGTCCGCTGTTGAGAAGGCGGTCGCCACGGCGAGCGACGACATCGGCTTCGTCCGGCTCGATCCGGACGCCTTCGCCGCCGCCCCGCAAAAATCGATCGACTATGCGGTGATGGAAAAGACCGACCGGGCCGCCGTGATCGCCGGGAATTTCCGCTGGTCGGACATCGGCTCCTGGGATGCGATCTTCGACATCGCGGAACGCGACAAATCTGGCAACGCCGTCCACGGCACCGTGGTGGCATCGGACTCGCGCAATTGCGTGGTTCATTCCGTCGACCGGCTGACCGCCGTGCTCGGCGCCGACGATCTCGTGATCGTATCGACGCCCGATGCCGTCCTGGTCGTGCCACGCGCCCGCGCGCAAGAGGTCCGCGAACTGGTCGCGCTGCTCAAGACGGCCAAGCGACCGGAGGCGACCGAGCACCGGCGCGGACACCGGCCCTGGGGCTATTACGACTCCATCGACCGCGGCGAGCGCTTCCAGGTCAAACGCATCGTCGTGCGGCCGGGCGGCACGCTATCGCTGCAAAAGCACCACCACCGCGCCGAGCACTGGATCGTGGTGCACGGCACCGCCGAGGTCACCATCGGGGCCGACGTCAAAGCCGTGCACGAGAACGAATCTATCTACATCCCGATTGGCGCAGTCCACCGCCTCGCCAATCAAGGCAAGATCCCTCTGGAGCTGATCGAGGTGCAGACCGGTAGCTACCTGGGCGAAGACGACATCGTGCGGATCGAGGACGTCTACAAGCGAAGCTGAAGCGGTAATCAGCGCGCCACCGGATTGTCCTTATCCAGGCTCCATTCATTCGGGGCGTAGGATTGTCGTTCGCACTGATCGATCACGGCCGACAGTTTGGATTCGATAATCCTCTCGCGCCGGATGAACACGGAATAGTGAACGTTCGGCAGCCGAGACGGATCCGACAGAGTCCTAACGCATATAATCCAAGCGGCTCCGAACACTGCGTCGACGCGCCTCGGGCTTGATATGTCAAGAAGCCTCTCATTCGGATTCTTTTTGCCGATAACTTTGTCCAGATCGTTAGCGATAACGAAGCGATAGTTCACCGGTTCGGGACCTGCTGCGTCGTCCGACACCCAATCGGTAATCACCTCCGAAGCCGAGCATCCGCTCAGCATCAAGGCAATCCACAGCGCGCGGGCGTGTACCCGTAGTTCCGGCAAGGCCGCTCCAATCTAAGAACCACGCAGTCTCGTTAAGACTTCCAATCTGGGCAGAACGGGAAACGAACGCGCTGAAGGGTAAGCACGTCGCATTTCGTTTCAGGTCCGCCACGCTTGAATTGGTGTTTGACGGGCTCAGCCTGGCTAAAGACGACGTGCAACGCGATAAGCGTCGTTCCGACCGGGTAGGAAAATCGGCAGCTCCGCACGAAACTCAACTTCGCTACCAGCACCGCGCAGGCGATGAGGATCAGCGGATCGTTGAAGTTGAAGTATTCCTGCTTCAAAGCGCGCGTAGCTTGCAGGGTATCGATGCCCCAGACCGCAGCGATCAGCAACGACGCCTGCAACGCGAGCTTGCGTTCTCCACGACGCCACGCGACGACAATGAGCACGATGGCAAGCCATTCGACAAAGATCGCCGGACGCGTCGACGTGTGCAGCACAAAGCTATGATAGGTCAGCATGTTGCCGACATTTTCCAGGAGCACCCACAACAATTGCGGGCACCACACGCTGCCGCACGTTTGTAGAGATTGCGCCGAGTGCGCTCCATAGAAAAAAAGCTGATCGAGAGGATTGAGCACAGCCACGACCACTGCGGCATCGTGCACGATATAGAGCGCCAGCAACGCGGCCGCGATCCCGCCAGTCACGCTCAGGCCCGACGCCATTGTTTCAAGCATTGGAACGCGCCACCACCACGCGAAAACCAGAATGCCGAGACCAGTCCAAAACGCGAGCATCGCTTGTGATACCCCAAACGCGCCGAAGATCATCCGCAACTGCCGAAGCGCCGCGCTGTCGGGTGTTATGCCCTCGCGCAACAAAGGCATCGCCGCGAGCAGTGCGAGAATTGCGATCGCCGCCAGGGCCGCGAGCGCGCCATAGCAACGCCGGCCGCTCCAGAACGAGTCAGCCCCGATGGCCGGCTGACCGAACGGTAGCAGCAGGATCGGAAAAGCAGCGATCACGAAGATCGCCTGCACCTTGTTTTCGAGCGCGAGCGTGGCCAGAAGCGCACCGGCGCCGACCAAAAGTGGCCGCCACTTCATCCGCGGCGACTGCGCGGCGATGATCAGAATGATCAGCGCCGTGGTCACGAGAGCCGCTGGCAACAATTCGGTTTTCACCGCCCGCATCGACAGCGCAAACCCGCCGGAGAATGCCAGAAAGAAAGCGCTTAGCCAGGCGATGCGCCAGTCGCCGATCAGGCGGCGCATCAGGAACGCAAAGCACAGCACATAGGCAATGGCCGTCGTAAAGCTCAATAGACGCGCGATACGGACCGCCGCGGTCCACGCCGCATCGAACGCCGCGCGGTCCGCACCCGGCGGCAATGTCGATAGCGAGTCGGTGGTCAGCAGCCCGGCCGCATGAAGGAAGCGGTAGATCTTGGCCATCATCGCGACGGTGAGATAGGCGGGGTGAACCGGCAACTCCCGCGGGATGCCGTCGTTCACCAGGAACGCCTCGTAGACCATCTGGATGTCTTGATCGGCGATGCGCCAGTACGGATAAAAAAAGCCGACCAGGAAAAACGAGAGCGTCAGTCCGGCGACGATGGCGACAAGCCCGCCGGTCCATCCCAGGGGGGTGAGCCTGCGAAGGCTGTCGTTGGCCGCGCCCCCGACATCATTCAAGGCTCCGGCCGGCTGCAGCGTGGTCGAGTTCATGATCCGCCCGCCCTTAGGGCATGAGCGCGGCGCGCACGGCCTCAATGACACGATCCTGAGTTGGCGGATCGAGATAGCCATGCATGGGCAGGCTGATGACCTCTTCCGCAAGCTGGTCGGTCACTGGGATACCATTGTCAGCCACCGGGAACTGGCGATAGGCCTCCAGCCGATGTAGCGGCTTGGGATAATAAACGGCCGTCGGGATGCCCTGCGCCTTCAACGTCGCCGCCAGGCCGTCCCGCAGGCCGGGCCGCAGGCGTAGGGTGTACTGCGCCCAGATCGACGTGTAGCCGTCCGGCACGCCTGGCACGATGGCAACGTCCCGCAAGCCTTCCGCGTAGCGCACGGCCACCAAGTTACGGGCGGCGATCTCGTAGGGGAAAATCTTGAGCTTCTCGATCAGCACAGCGGCCTGGATGGTGTCGAGGCGGCTGGTCATGCCGATCCGCACGTTGTCGTACTTGTCGGCGCCCTGCCCGTGCACGCGCAGGCTTTTCAGCTTATCGACCAGAGCCGGGTCGTCGGTGATCACCGCGCCGCCGTCGCCATAGCACCCGAGCGGCTTGGCGGGAAAGAAGCTCGTGGCGGTCGCCGGCGCAATGGTCCCGAGCTTGCGGCCCTTGTAGCTCGCGCCAAACCCCTGTGCCGCGTCGTCGAGCACGAACAGGCCCTCGGCCTTGGCGATCGCCGCGATCGCGTCATGGTCGGCCGGCAGGCCGAACAAATCGACCGGGATGATGGCCTTAGGCTTGAGGCCGTGGCGCTTCGCCGTGGCGATGGCGCGGACGAGGCTCGACGGATCGATGTTGAAGGTCGCAGGATTAACGTCGGCGAACACCGGCGTGGCGCCGAGCAGCACGACCACTTCGGCCGTGGCGCAGAAGGTGAACGCCGGACAGAGAACCGCGTCGCCGGGCCCGATGCCCTGGGCCATCAGCACGAGCATCAGCGCGTCGGTGCCGCTGGCGCAGCCGACCGCATATTTGGCGCCGCAGAACGCGGCGAGATCGGCTTCGAACGCCGCGACCTCGGGACCGCCGAGGAACAGGCAATGGGTGGTGACGCGCGCGATGGCATCGTCGATCAAGCTGCCGAGCCGGCGGCGCTGAGCGCCGACGTCGATGAAGGGGATCGGGGTGGAATCGATGCGGGCGCGCTGGTTCATCAAGAGTTCCGGCTCAAACCTGATCAAAGACTTAAGGAGGCGGCCTAGACGGCCACGATCCGCTGCTCCCGCTTCCGCCGGGACGCGGCAGTTGCCGCCGGACGGCCATCGAGGCAACGGATGGCGATTTCGAGACTGGCCACCGCCTGCTCGCCGGTCACCGCTGGCTCCTTGCCCTCGCGGACGGAGTCAACGAACGAAATCAGTTCGGCGCGAAGCGGCTCGTCGTGGCCGACCGAGAGATGGCGCATCGAGTAGGAGCCATCCTTCTGGAAGCCAAAGCACTCGGTCACCTGGCGCGTCAGCAGGTCGCCCATCACATATTTGCCGCGCGTCGCGATGGTGACGTTGCGCGCCTTGAACGGCGTCAGCCAGTTGGTGTTGATGTGAGCGAGCACACCCGACGCAGTGCGGAATTGCAAAAGCGCGATGTCTTCGCGCTCAGCCACCGCGTTGGAAAGCTGCGGTTGCACCTCGACGATATCGGAATCGGTGAACCAGCGAATTAGGTCGATGTCGTGGACCGCCAGGTCGATGACGACGCCAACGTTCGACATGCGCGGCGGAAACGGGCCGACCCGGGTGATCGCAATGGACAGAATATCCTCGCCGCGGATCGCCGACTTGATCGCCTGCACGGCGGGATTGAAACGCTCGACATGGCCGACCATCAACGTGACGCCCGCGCGCTTGGCCGCAGCGATGATGTCGTCGCCCTCTTCCACGGTGGAAGCGATCGGCTTTTCGACCAGGACGTGGATGCCGCGTTCGATGCAGTTCAGCGCGATCTCGCGATGCAGATGGGTCGGCGCAGCGATTGTGACCGCATCGACGCCAAGCTTGACCAATCCATCGAGGTCTTTGATCGCGGGGCAGCCCAGGGCGCGGGTGACGAACTCACGCTGCGCCGGGTCCGGATCAACAACGCCGACCAGATGAACGCCGGCCAGTCCGGCCAGGACGCGGGCATGGTTGGAACCCCGGGCATGGTTCGAGCCCATGGTGCCAATGCCCACCACGCCCACCCGCAGCGGCGCGCTATTCTTCACGGCCTGCACCATATGTCAGCCAAAAGCCTCCGCCCCGCCCCGCCCCGCCCCGCCCGCCCAGCACAATCCCACCCATCCTAGCACGTCACCCGGGGGCTGGCGACAGTCCCGTGACTTTCGCATAACACCTTTTGAGTCAGAGAGTTACACATCAGGTCCAGCCCGATTGTCTCAGAACGGCAATTGGTATAGTTGGCCGCTGAGGCTTGTCTGAACCGTTGCCGTCCGAGCACCAACCCGGGACCAATCCGATGCCTGAAGTCGACAAGGAAGGCGAGCGCTACCAGGCGGCAACGCCCCAGGCAGCACCTGGCTTTTTCCTCAAGGGCTGCCACCAGCTCGATTGGGGCATGAAAAATCGGCTCGCCCGCACCTTCAATCCGCAGTCCGGCCGCACAGTCATGCTGGCCATCGACCACGGCTACTTCCAGGGCCCGACATCCGGTCTGGAGCGCATCGACCTGTCGATCCTGCCGCTGCTGCCGTCCTGCGACGCGCTGTTCTGCACCCGCGGCATCCTGCGCTCGGTCGTGCCGGCGGACTCGCAGAAGCCGATGGTGCTGCGGGCGAGCGGCGGCCCAAGCATCCTGCGCGAAGAGCTTTCGGACGAGCAGATCGCCATGGACATGGACGATGCGGTCCGGCTGAACGCCGCGGGCGTCGGCACCCAGGTGTTCATCGGCGGCGAGCACGAGACCCGCTCGATCCACAACATGACCAAGCTGGTGGACGCCGGGCTTCGCGTCGGCATGCCGGTGATGGGCGTTACCGCCGTTGGCAAGAACATGGTGCGCGACGCGAAGTATTTCCGTCTCGCTTGCCGCATGATCGCCGAGCTCGGCGCGCAATACGTCAAGACATACTACGTCGAGGAGAACTTCGAGAGCATCACTGCATCCTGCCCGGTGCCGATCGTGATGGCCGGCGGCAAGAAACTGCCCGAACTCGACGCGCTGACCATGGCTTACAACGCTGTCCAGCAGGGTGCCGCCGGCGTCGACATGGGCCGCAACATCTTCCAGTCCGACGCGCCGAAGGCGATGATCGCCGCGGTCGGGGCGGTCGTGCACAAGAACATGAAGCCGAAGGAAGCCTTGGACCTGTTCAATTCGATGAAGGCAAAAGGCTGACGCGCGGCGAGGCGCTGAAGCTCAGCGCCCCAGCACTCGGCCCGCCACGGCGTCGAGCTTTTTGACGAGTTCTGGATCGCGCGCACCGGGCGCGGTGATCAGTGCCGTGTCGAGGGCGCGGTCCGAGCCGATCGGACAGCTCTCGTGCTCGCGGGGAAAATCGCGGGCAAGCCGGCCCATCAGGCGCTTCGCCTTCTCAGCGTTGGTCGTCAGCACCTTGATGATGTCCTGCACGGTGACCGCGTCGTGGTCGGGATGCCAGCAGTCGAAGTCGGTGACCATGGCGACCGTCGCGTAGCAAATCTCCGCCTCGCGGGCGAGCTTGGCCTCCGGCATGTTGGTCATGCCGATCACCGAATAGCCGAGCTGCTTGTAGGTCAGGCTCTCGGCCAACGTGGAGAATTGCGGCCCTTCCATACAGATGTAGGTGCCATCGCGCACGACGGCGATGTCTTCAGCCTGCGCCGCCGCGGCAAGATGGATGCGAAGCCGTGGCGACACCGGATGAGCCATGGAGACGTGGGCCAAAAGCCCTTTGCCGAAGAACGAGCTCTCGCGCTTGTGGGTGCGATCGACGAACTGGTCGACAAGCACGAAGGTGCCGGGCGGCAGATTTTCCTTGAACGAACCGCAGGCCGAAAGCGAGACGAGATCGGTGACGCCGGCGCGCTTGAGGATGTCAATGTTGGCGCGATAGTTGATGTCGGAGGGCGAGAGCCGGTGCCCCTTGTCGTGGCGAGGCAGGAACACCACCGGAAGACCCGCGATCGAACCCATCAGCAGGGGGGCCGACGGCTCGCCCCAGGGGCTTGCGATCCGCTCCTCGCGCACGTTCTCCAGCCCCGGCAATTCATAGATGCCGGAGCCACCGATCACGCCGAGCACGGCTTTCGTCATGGGCACTGCCTTCCAAATCGGACATTCCAAGCCTGCAGGCTCGCCTGCCTGCGGCACGCCTAACATGAGATCGCTTGCTGCCGCCAATGCTTGCGGCATGGGGGCAGGTCTTATATCTGTACCCGCCAGGATTTGACTGGATTTTCAGCGAGATACGAATGGCGCTTCCGGCGTGCGACACGCTCAGGATTGCGGTGGTGGGGCTCGGCTATGTGGGCCTGCCGCTGGCGGTTTACCTCGCGCGCCACTTCCCAGTGGTTGGCTTCGACGTGGACCGCAGCCGCATCGACGAACTGGGAAAGGGCATCGATCGCACCCGCGAACTGACCGCCGACGAACTGACGCAAAGCCGCAAGATCAC